>NZ_DASXVH010000084.1:0-72104 GCF_036504375.1 Novimethylophilus sp. | reverse complement strand
GGTGCGGCGATCAGCGCGGCAGTCCTGCGCGACCTGCCCGTGGCAGAATACACAGCCTTGCAGGTAAAGCAGGCAGTAGTCGGCAACGGACACGCCGGCAAGGAGCAGGTACAGGAAATGGTCAAGCGCCTGCTCAACCTGCCGGCCGCGCCCAAGCCCGACTCCGCCGACGCGCTGGCCTGCGCCATCTGCCATGCGCACGGCGGACAAGGACTGGGCAAGCTGGCCACCGCCGGCTTCCGGGTGCGTGGCGGCCGGCTGATATGAACGCATTTCCCGCATACTCTTTGGAGCAATTATGATCGGACGCCTGAGCGGCCTGCTGCTGGAGAAGAATCCACCGCAAATTCTCGTGGACGTGAGCGGCGTTGGCTACGAGGTGGAAGTGCCGATGAGCACGTTCTACAACCTGCCGGGCACCGGCGAACGCGTAACGCTGCACACCCAGTTCGTGGTGCGCGAGGACGCACAGCTGCTCTACGGTTTTCTGACCGACCGCGAGCGTATGACATTCCGTCAATTGCTCAAGGTCAACGGCATAGGCGCCAAGTCGGCGCTGGGTATACTAAGCGGTATGTCGGTGGACGATCTGGCGCAGGCGATTATGCTGCAGGAGGCGGCATTGCTGGTCAAGATTCCCGGCATCGGCAAGAAAACCGCCGAGCGCCTGCTGCTGGAACTGAAAGACAAGCTGGGTTTCGGAGCGGCGGGCGCACAGCCGGTTGGCGGGCAGCAGAAAACCGGCGTCAGCGACGTGCTCAATGCCTTGCTGGCACTGGGCTACAACGAGCGCGAAGCATTGTCTTCCGTCAAGCAACTGCCGGCAGGTTTGTCGGTTTCGGATGGTATTCGGCAAGCGCTCAAATCGCTATCCAAAACATGACGGCATGATCAACACCGGCCAACTTGTTCGCATTGCCTCGACAGCCCTCTTCATCGTTGGCTGTTTCCTGGTCTTGAGGTCTTTTAGTTTGTTCGCTGAAGCGGGGAATTCGCCATGATCGAAACCGACCGCCTGATCGCCACCGCCACGCTGGGGCGGGAGGAAGAAGCCCAGGAACGGGCGCTGCGCCCCAAGCTGCTGGACGAATATATCGGCCAGGAAAAAGCACGCGGCCAGCTGGAAATTTTCATCCATGCCGCACGCGGCCGGAGCGAAGCGCTGGACCATGTGCTGCTGTTCGGCCCGCCGGGGTTGGGCAAGACCACGCTGGCGCACATCATCGCCAAGGAAATGGGCGTCAGCCTGCGCCAGACCTCCGGGCCGGTGCTGGAGCGCGCCGGCGACCTGGCCGCGCTGCTGACCAACCTCGAACCCAACGACGTGCTGTTCATCGATGAAATCCACCGCTTGTCGCCCGTGGTCGAGGAAATCCTCTATCCGGCGATGGAAGACTACCGCCTCGACATCATGATAGGCGAAGGCCCGGCGGCAAGGTCGGTGCGGCTGGAACTGCCGCCGTTCACACTGGTGGGCGCCACCACCCGCGCCGGCATGCTCACCAATCCGTTGCGCGACCGCTTCGGCATCGTCGCCCGGCTGGAATTTTATACGCCGGAAGAGCTGGCGCGCATCGTCCACCGTTCCGCAGGTCTGCTGGAAGTCCCGCTGGTGGAGGATGGGGCGCTGGAAATCGCCCGCCGTTCGCGCGGCACACCACGAATTGCCAACCGGCTACTGCGCCGCGTCCGCGATTACGCCCAGGTAAAAGCCGACGGCACGGTGAGCTCGGCCGTGGCCGATGCAGCCCTGATCATGCTGGACGTGGACCGTCTGGGCCTGGACCTGATGGACAGAAAACTGCTGCTGGCAGTGCTGGAAAAATTTGGCGGCGGACCGGTAGGGGTGGAAAGCCTGGCCGCGGCCATCGGCGAAGAACGCGACACTATCGAGGACGTGCTGGAACCCTACCTGATCCAGCAAGGCTACCTGATGCGCACGCCGCGCGGCCGTATGGCGACTTCGATGGCTTACCAGCATTTCGGCCTGCCGCAGCCAAAGTCCGCCATAACTCCGGAGTTGTGGGATGAATAGCTTCAGTTGGCCGGTAAGGATTTATTACGAAGATACCGACGGCGGCGGCGTGGTCTACCACGCCAACTACCTCAAGTTCTTCGAACGCGCACGCACCGAGTGGCTGCGCAGCCTGGGCTGCGAGCAAACGGAACTCCGCAGCCGCGAAGGTGTCTTGTTCGTGGTGCGTACCGTTCAGATAAAATATGCCCGGCCGGCGCGTTTCAACCAGCTGCTCGATGTCGTGACGCATGTCGTCGAGCTGGGCCGCAGCCGGATTGTTTTCGACCAGAAATTGCAATACGGCGACGATATTTTGACGGCCGCCACCGTCGAAGTGGCCTGCGTAGCAAGCTCTTCTTTCAAGCCGGTGCCTATCCCTGCAATGTTGCGACAACATTTTGAAAGCAAACAATCGTGAATGTAAGCATGGCGCAAGATCTTTCCTTGTTGACCCTGATAACCGGGGCCAGTCTGCCGGTGCAGGCGGTAATGGCGATTCTGCTGCTGGGATCGCTGGTATCGTGGTGGTACATCTTTCTCAAGCTGTTCACGTTGAACCGCGCCGATCGTGCGGCAGTCGATTTCGAACACACGTTCTGGACCGGCGGCGACCTCACCAAGCTCTACGATAATATCAATGCCGGGCGCCGCACCACGCAAGGCATGGCCAGCATATTCGAGGCGGGTTTCAAGGAGTACGCCCGGCTCAAGAAACAGGGCGGCATGGAAGTGAACGGTCTGACCGAGAGCGCGCGCCGTGCGATGCGGGCAGCCTTCAACCGGGAAATGGACGACCTGGATGCGCACCTGCCCTTTCTCGCGTCGGTGGGCTCGGTGAGCCCGTATATCGGCCTGTTCGGTACCGTATGGGGCATCATGAATGCCTTTCGCGGATTGGCCAACGTCGCGCAGGCCACGCTCGCGCATGTCGCTCCGGGTATCGCCGAGGCCCTGATCGCCACTGCCATCGGCCTGTTTGCCGCGATCCCCGCGGTAATCGCCTATAACCGTTTTGCCTCCCACGTAGACCGGCTGGCGATCCGTTATGAAAGTTTCATGGAAGAGTTCACCAACATCCTGCAACGCAAGGGCTAAGAGGACGCCACCATGTCTCGCTCCCATCGCCCGCGGCGCCGCATGATGAACCAGATCAACGTCGTACCGTATATCGACGTGATGCTGGTGCTGCTGGTGATTTTCATGGTCACCGCACCGATGACCAATCCCGGCGTAGTCGAATTGCCGCAAGTGGGCCAGGCATTGAAACAAGCTGCGGCACCGCTGGTAATTACGGTCAAAAAAGACAAGTCGATCGAACTGGACGGCAAGCGCCTGCAGCGTGACGAACTGCTCGCCGCAATCCACGACAGCCTGAACAGGCACCCCGGTCAGGCCATCGTGATCGCCGCCGACAAGAGCGCGCGCTACGAAGAGGTCATAGGCGTGATGGATCTGCTTAAGCAAAACAAGATCGACAAGGTCGGGCTGCTGCTCAAGCCCGCTTCGGGATGATTCGCAGACGCGAAAGCCCACTTGCCGTGACGGCCGGCCTGCTGGCCCTGCTGGTCCACGGGCTGTTCTTCGTACTGCTGGCGGTGTCTTTCAGTTGGAAAAATATGCCGCCGCAGCAGATTGCCCAGGTTGAGTTGTGGGATAGCCTGCCGCAGCCTCATGTAGCTGCGCCAGGACCTAAACCGGAACCGCCGCCTCCGCCAAAAATCGAACCCAGACCGGAGCCTGCCCCGCCCCCCGAGCCCAAGGCGGAAATCCAGCTCAAGGCCAAGCCGCCGCTGCCGGAAGTGAAAAAGCCGCCCAAGGTCGAGCCGAAGAAGCCTGATCCCGCGCAGAAGGCCAAGGAAGACGAGAAGAAACGCAAGGATGAAATCCGCAAGCTGCAGCAGATGATGCTGGAAGATCAGCCCAGGGAGCATGAAACGCAACAAGCCGATGTGAAAAATACGACGGAGGCTAAACGCGCTGCTGAAACGCTGGCGGCTTCCAGCGGCATCATTAACGATTATCGTGGAAAAATCCAAGCTAAAATCAGGCGTTTCGTCAACCGGCAACTATGCGGCAATGGCAAGCCGGAACTGGTATTCGGGATCTCCTTGATGCCCACCGGCGAGATATCCGGCAATCCCCGTCTGACAAGAAGCAGCGGCATTCCGGCCTGCGACCAGGCAGTGGAACGTGCCATTTTGCAAGCACAACCATTACCGTTGCCGCCTCAGCCGGAACTTTTTGCCCAATTCCGTGATCTAGAACTCAAGTTCCGCCCTAACGATGATTAATAATTTCGTTTTATAATTCGCCGATGATTCGATGCCTGCTTTTATTGCCCTTGTTATTGCCCGCAATTTCCCGCGCCGCGCTCGATATCGAAATCGTCGGCGGTGCGGCGCAGCAAATCCCGATCGCCATTGTCCCGTTTGCCCAGCCGCAGACCGCCACCTTGCCGGAAAGCGTGCCTACGGTCATTGGCGCCGACCTGCGTCGCAGCGGAATGTTCCGCCTGCTGGAAACGCGAGGCGTGGTCAGCCAGCCCCATGATCCGGTCGATGTAAAATACCCCGAATGGGCGGCGTTGCAAGCGCAGGCACTGGTAATAGGCAAGGTGGAGCCGTCCGCCGCAGGCCGTCTCAAAGTGTCCTTCCGCTTGCTGGACGTGCTCAAGCAAAATCAGCTGACCGGACTGGAGTTCGACGTGACGCCGAGCCAGTTGCGGCAGACCGCTCATAAAATAGCCGATATCATTTATGAAAAACTGACCGGCGAACCAGGCGTATTCGCCACCCGCATCACTTACGTCAACAAGACCGGCAAACGCTTTACGCTGGTGGTGGCGGACGCCGACGGCAACAATCCGCAAACCGTGCTCTCCAGCGCCGAACCGATTATTTCGCCGGCGTGGTCGCCGGACGGCACCAGACTGGCCTACGTCTCGTTCGAGAAGAAAAAACCCGTCGTCTATGTGCAGTCGTTGACTTCGGGCCAACGCTACGTACTGGCCAATTTCAAGGGCAACAACAGCGCCCCGGCCTGGTCGCCTGATGGCAAAAGGCTGGCGATCGTGCTGACGCATGGCGCCAACTCGCGCTTAAGCCTGATCAATGCCGACGGCACCGGCATGCAGCCGCTATCGCAGGGTAGCGCGATCGATACCGAACCCTACTGGTCGCCCGACGGCAAGTGGATTTACTTCACCTCGGATCGCGGCGGCAGCCCGCAGATCTACCGCATTTCGCCGCTCGGCGGCGAAGCGCAGCGCGTCACCTTCGACGGCAGCTATAACGTAAGCCCACACCTTTCGCCCGACGGCAAATTACTCGCCTATATCCGCCGTGAGAACGGCAAATTCCAGGTTGCCGTGCGCGAATTGGCCAGCGGCCAGGTGCAGATATTGTCGGATTCGTCCCAGGACGAGTCGCCCAGCTTCGCGCCCAACGGCAGGCTGATCATATATGCCACCAGCGTCAATAACCGGGGTATATTGTCGGTGGTGTCCGCCGACGGTCGTGTAAAACAACGTCTCAGCGAGGCGGGGGATGTGCGGGAGCCTTCCTGGGGTCCCGCAGCGAATTAATTGTTCATCATAAAGGAGAAAAAGCATGAATAAGCAACTGGTAGGTGGTTTGATACTGGCAGTTCTTCTGGCGGCCTGTTCCAGCAAGCAAGTCAAGGAAGAGCCTAAAGCCGCTGTAGAGGACAAGAGCCCGGCAGCCACGGTGCAAGCTCCTGCAACGGTCAAGGAAGCCCCGCCGGCTGCGGAAACGACGCCTGCAGTCGAGCAAAAGATGGCGGTCAATCCGCTCAAGGATCCCAACAACATTCTTTCCAAGCGCAACGTTTACTTCGACTTCGACAAGGATGAGGTAAAGCCGGAGTACCGTGCGCTGGTAGAGGCGCATGCCAAGTACCTGAATGAACACACCGATGCCAAAGTCGTATTGCAGGGCAATGCCGACGAACGCGGCAGCCGCGAATACAACCTCGCGCTGGGCCAGCGCCGTTCCGTGGCGGTGAAGAAAGTCATGAACGTGCTAGGCGTGAACGACAAGCAGATCGAGACCGTGAGCTACGGCGAAGAGAAGCCGCGTTGCACCGACAAGACCGAAGCCTGCTGGGCTGAAAACCGCCGCGTCGACATCGTTTACGTCGGCGAAGAGTAAACCATTCTCATGACAAGGTGGGTGCTGGTTGTATGTTTGCTGCTGGGCGGTATCGGAACCGCCCAGGCGGGATTTTTCAGTGACGACGAAGCGCGTAAGAAAATCGCCGACCTGCAGCAGCAGCTCAGCCAGCTACAAGGCAAGCTGGATGAAGAGCTGAAGCAGCGTCAAGCGGTGGATGGCCGCGTTTCGACGCTGGAGAACCAGCTCAAAAGCCAGGGCATGATCGATCTGCTTAACCAGATCGATCGTATCAACGGTGAACTGGGCAAACTCAAGGGGCAGATCGAAGTGATGTCGCACGACGTTGAAGTCACTCAAAAGCGCCAACGCGACCTTTATGCCGACCTGGACGGCCGCTTGCGCAAACTCGAAAGCGGCCCCTCCGCTCCGGCATCGCCGGTCTCTGCATCTCCGGCTTCGGAAGCACCTGCCCAGCCAGCCGCCCCGGCAACGCCAACCGTTGCGCCGACCGCGCCAGCAGCGGATGCAGCGGCGGAACTGAAAGAGTATGAGTCGGCACACGCATTGTTCAAAACCGGCAAGTTTGCGCAGTCTGCCGAGGCGTTCGATAAGTTTCTGACCGCTTACCCGGATAGCAGATTCGCCCCGAACGCTCAATACTGGATGGGTTACGCGCATTTCTCACAGAAAAACTACAAGGCTGCGATCGCCGACCAGCAGAAGCTGTTGCAGCGTTACCCCGACCACCAGAAAGCGCCGGATGCGATGTACAACATCGCCAACAGCCAGATCCAGCTCGCCGACATCGACGGCGCGCGGCAAACACTCAGAAACCTGCTGACCAAGTATCCGTTGAGCGATACCGCCCCGCTGGCCAAGAAACGCTTAACGGCTATCGAATCGCTGAAATCGAAAAATTAGTTTGTCCTTAAGAATTCACGAAATCTTCTTCTCCCTGCAGGGAGAAACTTCTCGCACCGGCCTGCCCACGGCTTTTGTGCGCCTTACCGGCTGCCCGTTGCGTTGCGGCTATTGCGACACTGCCTATGCCTTTCAAGGTGGAGAAACGCTGGAACTGGACGAAATCCTGCGCCATGTAGAAGCCACCGGCGCGCATTACGTGACGGTGACCGGCGGCGAACCGCTGGCGCAGAAAGACTGCCTGCCGCTGGTGAAAATGCTGAGCAACGCCGGCCATGACGTATCGCTGGAAACCGGCGGCAGCCTGGATATCGCAGGCATCGACCCGCGGGTTTCCGTGATACTCGACGTCAAGACGCCGGGTTCCGGCGAAGTGGCAAAAAATCTCTGGAGCAATCTGCGGCATCTCAAACCCAGCGACGAGGTCAAGTTCGTCCTCTGCAATCGCGAGGACTACGAGTGGGCCCGGCAGATATTGACGGAGCACGGTATCGCCGGCAAATGTCCGGTGCTGTTTTCCCCGGCCTACAGCCGGCTTGCAGCGCGCGACCTGGCCGAATGGATACTCGCAGACCGGTTGCCGGTACGCTTCCAGCTACAGCTGCACAAAGCCTTGTGGGGCGAGGAAGCGGGGCGATGAAAAAGGCCGTCGTGCTGCTGTCGGGCGGGCTGGATTCCGCCACCGTACTGGCGATTGCCCGTAGCGAAGGCTACGCCTGTTACTGCCTGAGCTTCGATTACCACCAGCGCCACATTGCCGAACTCAACGCCGCGAGCCGTGTAGCGCGCGCCCTGGAAGCCGTCGAACACCGCGTGTTTCAGCTCGACCTTTCCACTTTCGGCGGCTCAGCACTTACCGACGCATCCATTGCCGTGCCGCAGGCTCCGAGCGCAGGCATTCCGATCACCTATGTGCCGGCGCGCAATACCATCATGCTCTCGCTGGCATTGGCCTGGGCGGAAGTACTCGGCGCACGGGATATTTTCATAGGCGTCAATGCGCTCGACTACTCGGGTTATCCGGATTGTCGGCGCGAATACATCGACGCCTTTCAGCACATGGCCAATCTTGCCACCAAAGCGGCCGTGGAAGGCCAGCCGGTGCGCATCCATGCGCCGCTGATCGACCTCAGCAAAGCGCAGATCGTCCGGCGCGGAACGGAGCTCGGCGTAGATTATGGGCTGACCGTTTCCTGCTACCAGGCCGACTCCGAGGGACGCGCTTGCGGACGATGCGATTCCTGCCGTTTGCGCCGGGAAGGTTTCATTGCCGCCGGATTGCCGGACCCTACCCATATGGCCTCTTGCGACTGACACGGCTTGCAGGCATTATTCGACGAATTTAAAAAGGATATCCAATGAATATGAATAAAATGGTTGCCGTTGCCGCCCGCGTACTTCTCGCACAGATTTTTCTGGTTGTCGGCGTAAACAAGGTCATATTCAGCATGCAGAATCCGGCGTTTTACGACCAGTTTCTGGCCCATCTGGGAGGTTATGGCCTGCCGCCGGTCGTCGCGCCGCTGATGATACTGATAGAAATCGGCGCCGGCGCCGCATTGGCTCTGGGCTGGAAAACGCGCCCGGCCGCATGGATCCTGGCTGTTTACAGCATTTTCATCGCTATCGCGCTGCATCGGGCGGATGGCCTGCTATTGCAGAATCTGGCGATTGCCGGCGGCATGCTTGCAATCGCGGTTTATGGCCCAGGGCCATGCAGTCTGGATAATCTGAAGAAAACCGGCTGAATTGAAACCGGCGGCTAGTCCGCCAGTTTTATATCGCCCCAGCGCGTCATCAAGTCGTGCTCGACGCCCAACTGGTCGAGTATCTTGGCCACGATAAAATCCACGATATCCTGCAAGGTCGCCGGCTGGTGGTAAAAGCCGGGATTGGCCGCCAGCATGACCACGCCGATACGCGCGAGTTTCAGCATGTTTTCAAGATGTATCGGTGACAGCGGCGTCTCGCGCGGGACCAGAACGAGCTTGCGGCCCTCCTTGATCATCACGTCTGCCGCCCTTTCGATCAGGTTATCGCTGGCGCCGCTGGCGATCGCCGACAATGCGCCCATCGTGCAGGGACACACCACCATCGCATCCGCCGCGCCGGTACCGGAGGCGATAGGCGCCAGCCAGTCCTCGCGGGCGAACACATGCAATTGCTCCGGCCGGCAACCGTAACGCTCCAGCAGCATCGCGCGGGTCTCCGCGGTACGCGACGGCAGCGCCAGATCCAGCTCCTGCTTGGCGACAAACTGGGCCGCCTGCGAATATACCAGGTAAACCATATGCCCGCCGTCCAGCAGCACTTCCAGGAGCCGCATGGCGTAGCCCATGCCGGAGGCACCGGTCAGGGCCAGGGTAATGGTTTTGCTCATAGGGTCAGGTTTTTTGGCAGCGGAAATACCACACGTTCGACGACACCCCGCAACTCTTCGACGCGGCCAGCGCCGAGCTCGCTGAGTCTAGCGACGACTTCCTGCACCAGCACCTCGGGAGCGGAGGCGCCGGCCGTAACGCCTACGCGCGATTTGCCGACCAGCCAGGCCGGATCGAGTTGGCCCGCATTGTCCACCATGTAGGCAGTTATGCCCTGGTTGCGCGCAACTTCCCGCAACCGGTTGGAATTCGAACTGTTGGGCGAACCGACCACGATCACCAGGTCGCACCGGGCCGAGAGCGATTTTACGGCATCCTGCCGGTTCTGCGTGGCGTAGCAGATGCTGTCGCTCTTGGGTGCCGCGATATCGGGAAAACGCCGCTTCAGCGCTTCCACCACAAGCGCGGCGTCATCGATCGACAACGTGGTCTGCGTGACATAGGCCAGTTTGTGCGGATCCTGCACCTCGAGCCTGGCCGCATCCTCGGGCGTTTCCACCAGGTACATGCCGCCTTCACTCTGCCCCATCGTGCCTTCGACTTCAGGATGGCCCTTGTGGCCGATCATGATGATTTCCCGACCCTGCTTGCGCATCCTGGCGACTTCCACATGCACCTTGGTAACCAGCGGGCAAGTGGCATCGAACACTTTAAGTCCGCGTGCTTCGGCTTCTTCGCGCACCGATACCGACACCCCGTGGGCACTGAAAATAACGGTGCTGCCGGTGGGCACCTCGTCCAGCTCCTCGATGAATACCGCACCCTTGCGCTTGAGTTCCTCGACCACGAACTTGTTGTGAACCACTTCATGGCGTACATAGATAGGCGCCCCGAAACGCTCCAACGCCTGCTCCACGATGACAATGGCGCGATCGACGCCGGCGCAGAAGCCCCGGGGATTAGCGAGCAGAACTTGCAAAATTAATTTCCTAGCCAGTTGGCAAACGTCATCAATAACATTAGTGCGAGCATAAGCACCAGCGTGCGCCAGATCAGTCCCACCGTGCTCATCAGATAATCGGCATCGGCGGCATCGCCCAGGCCCAGTTCCGGACGATATTCCACAATACCCTTGAACGGCAAGGGTTCGCCCAACCGTACGCCTAACGCGCCTGCACCGCTGGCCAGCATGATGCCCATGGCTTCGTTTTTCCATGCCACGGCCTGAGTACGCCAGCAATAAAGAGCGTCTTCGAAATCGCCTACTACCGCAAAACCAATCGCGGTAAAACGTGCCGGCAGCCAGTCCAGCCAATAGAATATCTGGCGGGGAACCCGATTGAATGCGGCTTCCTGCCCACCCCATGCCTGGTCCACGGATTGCGCAAGGCGGTACAGTGCGGCGCCCGCAGGTCCCAGCAGCATAAACCAGAACACCAGTGCATACAGATTGTAATGCGCACGCATCAACGCGGTTTCGATGGCAACCCGTGCGATCTCGGCAGCACTATAAGCCTCGGCCGGTTGACCGTTCCATATTCCCAGACGTTCCCGCGCTTCCTGAACATTATTGTCGCGCAATGCAGCGGCGATGGCCTCGGCCGGCGTGCTGAATCCACGGAAATCCATGGCCAAGTAGAGTACCAAGATGCCCAACAGGGCCGCCAGTGGTGGGGCAATATGCCACAGCGCATAATAAGCCACACCTATCAGCAGCGTCGGCAGCAGTGCCGAAAGTGCCCAGGCGATCGCGCCGTGGCGCGCACGGCCGTCGTTGAGGCTACGCTCCAGCAATTGAGAAAACCGTTTATGCCCGTGCCCTATGGCAAATTTTGGCGGCAAAGGGCGGTAATAGGTGAGCAGCAAGGCTGCAAGCAGAATTAGAAAGCTCATTGAAAACTCATTATTTCAGCGCCATTTCAATCGTCAGCGTATTGTCGCGCGTAGTTTCCGCTACGGGCAACCGCAAGGCCATGCCATGTTGCTTGAGGTAATCCAGCAACGCGCCGTAAGCCTTGCCGTAAACAAAAAACGGATGCCCGCGCGCGCTGACAACCAGCGCGTCACGCTCCGGCAAAGTCCCTTCCAGCAGGGGAACCTTGGGCTGTGCGTCTCCGGAGATAACCACCCCCGCCTGCGCCTTACGCCGGGCAGCCGGTGTAGTACGGGGATCGTTCTCGATCAGGGTAAGCGATTGTCCAGCCGCAATTGCCTGTTGCTTGAGCAGATCGCGCACTTCGCGCTGGCGCTCTTCCACTTTGCTGTAATCGCCCGCGGAAACCAGGTAGGCATAATGCACCATTTTACGCGGCGATATTTTTATCTCAGGCGCGGCGAATGCTCCCCACCACCAGAAAACCGCCAGGAGCGGCAGCAGAAACGCCAACAGAAAATATGGCCATTGCTTAGTCATTGGGTATGAAGATAGCACAATCTGGCAGCGCTTTGAATGAAGCGGATATAATAGCCGGCTTTTCAAAGAGATACGGATACGGCCGCATGAAGAAAACTGCCACACTGCTGATCAACTGCCCGGACCGCAAGGGCCTGGTAGCAGCGATCGCCGATTTTCTCTTCCGCCACGATGCCAATATTTTGCATGCCGATCAGCATCAGGATGCCGAAGAAAATCTGTTTTTAATGCGTGTGGAATGGGATTTGTCCGGCTTCGCACTCGATCCCACGCAGTTCGAACGACAGTTCGCGTCTATCGCGGAGAAATTCCAGATGCGCTGGCAACTCAAGCTTGCCGGTCATAAACCCAGGATCGCCATTTTCGTTTCAAGATACGACCACTGCCTGGTTGACTTACTTTACCGTCACCAAAGCGGTGAGTTGGCCTGCGACATACCGCTGATCATCAGCAACCATCCGGATACCCGGCGCGTTGCCGATTTTTACGGCATTCCTTTCCAGGTCGTTGCGATCAATAAAGAAAACAAGGCAGAAGCCGAAGCCAGGCAGTTTTCCCTGCTGGATTCATACAATATCGACCTCATCGTGCTGGCTCGTTACATGCAAGTGCTTTCTCCCGAATTCGTGGCGCGCTATCCGCAACGCATTATCAACATCCACCACTCTTTCCTGCCGGCCTTCGTTGGGGCACGGCCCTATCATCGCGCTTTCGAGCGCGGAGTGAAACTGATAGGCGCCACCAGTCATTACGTGACTGAAGTTCTGGATGAGGGCCCCATTATCGAACAGGACATCGTACGCGTCTCGCACCGTGATCAATTGGAAGACCTGATACAGAAAGGCCGCGATCTGGAAAAAGTCGTACTATCGCGCGCGGTGCGTTGGCATGTGGAAAACCGTATTCTGCTTTACGCCAATAAAACGGTCATTTTTGACTGATTGAGCCCCAGCCAATAAAAAAGGCGTGAATCGAAACAATTCACGCCTTTTACCATTCAAACCGGACTACTGGCCAGAAGTATCACTCGCGACGGCAGGATCAATCATGGGTGGCAGCGGCTCATCTTGGGCGCTGCTGGCAGAATCATCGGTAGCTTCTTCAGCATAAACCAGCGGGGCGGCGAACAACGCGAACATCATGCAAAGCATAGCGAAAATCGACTTCATCATTTGCTTTCCTCCGTCTTAATCTTGGTTGTAATAGGTACTGCGGAGGAAACAATCTACGCCAATTTACCGTGGTTTACAATACCCGCAATTAAAGCTTGAGTGTCATGATATTTGATTTATAATCAGCTACTTGACAGTAATTTCCCCAGCAAGTAGGCAATCAATAGTTTCGCGTTCGCGCACCAGTATCACCTCGCTGCCGTTCACCATCACTTCGGCAGCGCGCGGACGCGTATTGTAGTTGGAGCTCATGCTCATGCCATAAGCGCCAGCCGACATCACCGCGAGCAAGTCCCCTTCTTCCAGGCACAGCTCACGGTCATGCCCCAGGAAATCTCCGCTTTCGCACACCGGGCCAACGATCTCGAAATTCTCTGCCGGTCCGATCCGTGGTTCCACCGCTACGATGTCATGCCATGCATCGTAAAGAGCGGGGCGCATCAAATCGTTCATCGCGGCATCCACAATCGCAAAATTCTTGGCTTCTCCATGTTTGAGGTATTCCACCTGCGTCAGCAATAGCCCCGCATTGCCCACCAATGCCCTACCCGGCTCCAGCAGCAGTTTGAAATTGCAGCCTTTCAGTCGTTGCATCAAAGCTGCGGCATAGCTGGCAATTGCCGGAGGAGTTTCGTCGCGATAGCAGATGCCGACACCGCCCCCCAGGTCGAGATGAGATATCGAAATGCCGACCGCAGCAAGTTGATCAACCAGCGCCAGCACACGCTCCAGCGCCGCCAGGAAAGGTTCTACCTCGGTCAGCTGGGAACCGATGTGGCAATCAACGCCATGTACTGCCAGATGCGGCATTGCCGCTGCGCGACGATAAAGCTCAAAAGCGTTATCGTAAGCTACGCCGAATTTGTTGTTCTTGAGTCCGGTGGAAATATAAGGATGCGTTTTTGCGTCCACATCCGGATTGATGCGCAGCGAAACCGGCGCTATTTTGTTCATCTCGCCCGCGACCTTATTCAGGCGCACGAGTTCGCTTTCCGACTCCACGTTGAAGCATAAAATCCCGGCCGCCAGCGCGGCCCGCATCTCATTGGCAGTTTTGCCGATGCCGGAAAACACGACCTTGCCGGGATCGCCACCGGCGGCCAGCACGCGCGCCAGTTCTCCTCCGGAAACTATATCGAAGCCTGCGCCCAATTTGGCGAAGGCGCTCAGCACCGCCAGGTTGGAGTTGGCCTTGACTGCGTAGCAAATGAGATGGTCACATGCAGCGAAGCCTTCATCAAATTGGCGGAAAGCCTCCGTCAATGCGGCACGTGAATAAACGTAACAAGGCGTACCGAATTGGCGAGCAATTTGGACAAGCGGAACCTCCTCGGCGTAGAGTTCGCCGCCTTTAGGTGTGAAAACGTTCATCGGCCATCCTGCTGCGGCTGAGGATAACGTTGTTCAGGCAAATACAGCGGACCTTTGGCGCCACAGGCGGTCAGCATAAGACTAATCAGTATTGGGAATATAATGACGCGCATCGTTAGCTCATCAGCAATAAAACAAGCGCTGAATATTACCAATTTTCCGTTCGGGATGGAAAAATAACCGCTTGTCTGACTGACATAGACGTCTTTTTTTCGCCTGAACTATTATGCGAAATGAATGAAAGGGATGCGGCAATGAAAATCAAAGCTTTAGGCTTTACATTGGTTGAATTAATGATTGTTGTGGCCATTATCGGTATTTTGGCAGGAATAGCCTTGCCAGCCTATCAGGATTATGTCATCAGAGGAAAGATTCCCGATGCCACAGGAGCACTTGCTCTTAAGCGCGGGCAGATGGAACAGTATTTCCAGGACAACAGGACTTACGTGGGGGCCACAGCATGCAACGCTGACACAACAACCAGCCAATATTTTACTTTCTCATGCTCGGCAGTGCCGACCGCAACCAATTATACCCTTCAGGCAGTTGGAACAGGATCGATGGCAGGATTTACTTACACCATAGATCAAAGCAATGCTAAATCCTCTACCATTACCTATGCAGGCTGGACCGGCAACTCAAGCTGCTGGGTCACCAAAAAAGGAGGCGTGTGTTAATTCTCCGTCATCTTCAGCGGGGCGTTTCACTAGTCGAACTTCTCGTAGGGTTAACTATTGTCGCTATTTTGCTGGGAACTGGCGTACCGAGCTTTTTTAACTGGATTCAGAATACCCAGATCCGCACCGCGGCTGAGTCCATCCAAAGCGGGCTGCAATTAGCTCGATCAGAGGCGGTAAGACGCAATGCTTCCATTCGTTTTCAGCTTACCGATACCATGACCAGCGCTTGCATTGTTTCTGCGGCAGGCACCAACTGGGTTATCAGTCAGGATGATCTAGCTGGTACGCCGGGCGCTTGCGCCACTGCCGAATCGGAGTCGGGCACTCTGCGCATCATACAGAAACATGCCGGCACAGAAGGCTCCACCAATATCGCCGTGAATGCGACAGAGGATCTTGTAACACCTGCAACGCCAGGTCTGCCTTTTAACCGCCCCATCATTTTCAATGGCTTGGGAAAAATTCCCGCGCCCTCGATTACTGCGGGCTATAACGTCAGTATCGGCATCAGCAATCCATCGGGCGGCAGCTGCATTGATGCCGGAGGAAAAATGCGCTGCCTGCGAGTCGTTGTATCGACAGGGGGCCGCATTCGCATGTGCGACCCTTCATTGGCCAGTTCAGATCCCAGGGCGTGCTAGATATGAGCATTTACGTAAATCGCCAAAGCAAACAAATGGGGTCCATGTTGCTGGAAGCCCTTATTGCCCTCTTGATTTTCTCTATGGGCATACTTGCCATCGTTGGCTTGCAAACAGCCTCTGTCAAGATTGCCGGTGATGCCAAATATCGTACCGAAGCCAGCCTTTTGGCAAATCAATTAATTGGACAGATGTGGGTCAGTAACCGTACGGCGGCAACCCTAAGAACAAATTTCAGCAGTACTCCGCAAGGAGCCGCTTATGTGGCATGGGCAGGTTCAATGCCTTCACCTGCGGATGGAACAGTAATGGCGACTCTCCCGGGGGTATCTGCTTATCCTCCAACAGTCACGGTACAGCTTGTCGTTGGGCCTACCACTACCACTAGCCTCGTGACCATCACCATCTTCTGGAAGGCGCCAAGTGATCCTGCTGCCGCCCCGCCTCATCAGTACATGACTGTTGCGCAAATTATCTAAGGTAAGTTAGCCATGATCTTTCGCCCTTCCCAGTCCATCACCGCCGGCTTCAGCTTGGTAGAAATCATGGTTGGCATGGTCATCGGCCTGATTGGAATTATGGTTATCATGCATGTGACGGTTGTCTCGCAGGGACGACAGCGCACTACCACCGGGAGCGATGATGCACAAAACAATGGCGCTATCGCTCTTTATGGAATGCAACGCGATATTCGTCAAGGGGGATATGGTATCAGCGAGACCAATCTGGTCGGCTGCAACGTACTCTTGCGGGCGGGTATAACACTGAACTCAATGGCGCCCGTCACCATCAATCATGCTTCTATTCCGGCAGGTGATGCCAATACCGATACCGTGCTGGTGGTATACGGTAATGCAAGCATTTCGTCGCAAGGCAACGGTATCAGGTCGCAACCAGCCACAGCCACCTATGCAGTCCAGTCATTCAGCTTATTCAACACCAATGACTTGGTTATTGCGACGCCTCAAGCGCGCTCAACGCCGTGCAATCTGGTTATGGATACAGTGACAGGAAGCGTTAATCCAAATGTCTCCGTGACAACAGGCGTAGCAAATATGGCAGGCGGCACTCTTTACAATCTGGGTAGCGCGCCAAAAATCGTGGCATATGCCGTTCGTAATGGCAATCTGACTGCCTGCGACTACATTCTGAACGATTGCAGCATTGCTGCTAACACGACCAATGCTTCGATATGGGTGCCAATTGCCGACAATATCGTCAGCATGAGGGCGCAATATGGCCGAGACACCACCAATCCCATGGATGGCATTGCAGATATTTATGACCAAACCACCCCGACGACTGCCTGCAATTGGGTAAAAACCCCTGCCGTCCGGATTGCGCTAGTGGCCCGCAGTGCGCAGCGTGATCCTGCAACAGTTACCGCAGCGGCCCCTACATGGGCAGGGACTTCAGCCAACCCTATTGTGCTAACGGGCCTCACCAATTGGCAGAACTATCGCTACAGGGTCTTCCAGACTGTAGTACCGTTGCGAAACGTGACATGGTTGGGGGTACAGGCAGGATGCTGATGAAATATCCATCTTTTACCGTTAGTAAAAACATGCGATCTCGGCAACGCGGGGTTGTTCTGTTAATCGCATTGATCATGCTGGTAGCGATGACACTGGCAGGAATTGCACTAGTAAGATCGGTGGACACCACCAACGTCATCGCCGGCAACATGGCATTTCAGCAGGCGGCAATTCACTCGGGCGACACTGGAACCGAAACGGCGATTCAATGGCTGGAAGCAAACAATACCGGCACCACTTTACATGTGGACAATTTTGGCAGTGGTTATACGGCGCGACGCCAGGATCCGGGGCCCGGCCAATCATGGGACAACTTTTGGTCATTGGTACTCGCCGCCCAGTCGGTGACCCTGGCAACAGATGTTGCTGGCAATACTGTGGCTTATGCCATTCAACGGCTCTGCCTCACTCCCGGAGATCCAATTACTCCCGGCACGGGTTGCGCCGCTTCGCCGGCGTCCACCAGCTCGGCAAGCAACAGCCTGGATGCCGGCTCAGTCGATCTGTTATACAGCAGTCAAATCTATTACCGAATTACCTCTCGCATAGCCGGCCCTCGCAATACCGTCAGTTATGTTCAAACCATTGTTGCCTTGTAAAAAAACAGGGGGTTGTCATGATCACTAACAATATGCTCAGGAACATTGGACACGCTGCCATTTTCCTTACCATTGCCTCCAGTTCACAGGCTGCCACTACCGATCTTGCCTCAGTTCCGCTGGTGACTTCATCCACATCATCGGTGTTGCCCAACATCATATTCGTACTGGACGACTCAGGTAGCATGGGCTGGAATTTTCTGCCGGACTGGGCGAATAGCAGCAACCAGGCACTAATTCGCAATGCCGGTTACAACGGCGTCGCTTACAATCCATCGATTACCTATACTCCCCCAACCTCTTATAACAGCGACGGCACACTCAATACAACCAGATACCCCAGCATGACCGGCACTTCCGCTGCAACGGGGGGCGGCACCGTCGGCAGCACAGCCACACCGCGCTGGACGAATGTTCCTATTGACGCCTATGGCGTCCAATCCACATCCAATAGCAACCTGGAAGGCAATGCGTACTTTTATACGTTTGCGCCAGGCGAATACTGTGCTGAGCCCAGTCTGAGAACCTGTACTGCGGCGTCCGCCCCGTCCACGAGCTATCCTTATCCAGCAACATTACGCTGGTGCACCAGTTCTGCATTGACCACATGCCAAGCCGTCAGAATCGAGACAGGAACAACAACTTACCTCAATGCACGCTATCCTTCGCCACGCACCGCCACTATTAGCGTTAGCGGGTCATCCAGTACATCGATTACCAGCATCAAAGTCAACGGCCTAGAAATTCTCTCTGCGGCAACTACCGCATCCACGACCTCCAGCACGGTCGCGTCCAGCATTCGGACGAATATAAACAGCTGTACAACAGGACTTACCGGCGCTTGCCAAGCTGTGGGTTATAGCGCAACCCTCTCCGGAAGCACTGTCACGATTTCGGCACCCGGGGCCATCAGCTACACGCCCGTTGTAACCAAATCTGGCACCATGACTGTCACTGCCACGGCCTTCGGCGCCGGTAGTATTCCTGGCGTCAATCAACGCACGGATATTGTTTCTGCAATCAATAGCTACCCATATCCCGGCTCCATCACCAAGGCATCCGCACGCACCGATTGCGTCGGCACTACCTGTACCTATACAGAAGAAATGACCAATTATGCGAACTGGTGGGCTTATTACCACACTCGCATGCAAATGATGAAAACCTCGGCCAGTATTGCCTTTGCGCCGGTAGACATAAATTACCGCGTGGGCTACTTGAGCATCAACAACAACACCAGTTCTGATTTTCTGAATATCGGCAAATTTGACGGTACTCAAAAAAATACCTGGTACACTAAAATCACCAGTGCCATTCCGGGCAGCTCGACGCCATTGCGCACAGCACTGACCAAGGCTGGGCGACTGTATGCAGGGAAACTCAATGGCACGACTTTGAACGGCAGCACAGTGGCTGACCCAATACAGTATTCCTGTCAGCAGAATTTCACCATTCTCTCTACCGACGGTTATTGGAACGAAGCCAATCCCGGCGGCTATCAACTGGATGGCACTACCGCCATCGGCAATCAGGATTCAGCAGAGCCAAGACCGATGCTCGACGGTAACGGCACCTCCAATACATTGGCGGACGTATCGGAGTATTACTATGCCAACGATCTACGAACGACGGCCCTCGGCAATTGCACCGGCTCAGTAGTCCCGCCGGCAACGACCGGTAATACGCTTTGCTCTTCTGCCAGCCCCGATCCATATAACAACGTGCCCACTAGCGGTCTGGATGGCGCCAGCTGGCAGCATATGACGACTTTCACCCTAGGATTAGGCGCTTCTGGTTATATGCAATATTCGCCTAATTATGTGACCGCCTCCAGCGGCGATTTCTTCGATGTGAAAAACGGTACCGCAGCTAACACAGGCATCTGTTCCTGGCAAGCCAGTGGCATCTGCAACTGGCCAATACCCGTGAGCAATACTCAGACTACCATCGACGATCTTTGGCACACGGCGGTGAATGGCCGCGGCACTTATTTTAGCGCCACCAACCCAGCCTCTCTTTCCAGCGGCTTATCCAGCGCGCTTGCAGGGGTCTCCGCCCGTACCGGCTCATCGGCGGCAGCGACCACCAGCAACCCGAACGTAACATCAGGCGATAACTTCGTGTTCAGCTCCACCTTCACTACTCAGGAATGGGATGGGGAGCTGGTGCGGCAGCAGCTTGACCTGACGACCGGCATAACCTCGTCTACCATTGATTGGGCGGCACAAAGCAGTCTGGACACCAAAGTTGCCGGAACCGGATATACCACCCGCACCATATATACATTTGATTCCACGACCGTTTCCAAGCTAAAACCGTTTACATGGACCGATTTGACGAGCACGGAACAGGCCTATTTCAGTAGCCCCTATGTGACCCTGTCGCAGTTCTGCACGACCGGCGTTACTTGTCTGAGCGCCACGAATCAAGCTAATGCAGTCGGTGCCAATCTGGTGAACTTCTTGCGAGGCGATCGCAGCAATGAGGGGACGCCGACCGATACTTCCAAGTATTACCACCTGCGCCTACATGTGCTCGGCGACATTGTGAATGCCGAAGCAGTATATGTGAAAGCTTCCTTGTTTAACTTTGCAGACAGAGGATACAGCGATTTCAAAACGGCTAACGCAACACGCCAAGGCATGGTCTATGCGGCGGCTAACGACGGCATGCTGCATGCATTCTATGCGGCTTCAAATTCGACTACGGGTGTAGTCGGCGGGAACGAGGCGTGGGCTTATATCCCATCAATAATCTTGCCAAAGCTTAATAAGCTTGCTGACAAGAATTATTCGAGTCTGCATCAGTATTTTGTAGATGGTACGCCCATCGTCGGAGAAATTTGTGTCAGCGATTGCGCCACTACTATCAGCAGCGCTCCCGCAGCCGTCTGGAAAACAATTCTTGTTGGTGGATTAAATGGCGGTGGGCGCGGCTATTATGCACTCGACATAACCAACCCTGCCTCGCCTAAGGCGCTGTGGGAATTTACCGATACCAACATGGGGTTTACCTACGGCAATCCCAAAATCGGCAAGCTCAAGGATGGCACATGGGCAGTGTTTGTGACCTCCGGCTACAATAATGTTTCCCCCGGTGATGGCCAAGGCCGCCTGTATGTACTTAACGCTAATACCGGTGCGCTTATCAGATCGATTGCTACTGGCGTAGGAAAACCCGCCGGCTCAACCAGTTCAGTGGTGGCAGCTGACGGAACCACCGTATGCACTGCCACCACGGCTGCTCCAGCCGCATGTCCAAGCGGGCTGGCGCGTATCGCCGCTCCCGTGATCTCGACTTCGTCAGACAATACGGTTCGAATGATCTATGGCGGTGATCTGTATGGCAATCTGTGGCGGTTCGATGTCAATGGCGACCTGGGAGCCAGCGGTTATGATGCCCAGTTGCTGGCGACGTTCAGAGGCCCGAGCCCCGCTTCCAATGTTCAGCCAATTACGGCCAAACCGCAGGTCGGCGATGTAAGCGGGAATCTCGTAATTTACGTGGGTACGGGTAGTTACTTAGGGACTGCCGATCTGACCGACACAAGCATGCAATCGATTTACGCCCTCAAAGATACCCTGCCTGCGACCTCGACTCCAAGCACGGCGATCTATGGCGTTCCTCGAACGTTTGGTGGCTTTGTCCAGCAAACCCAGACTAATACAGTCTGCCCAGCCGGTTCACCCCCTTCAATCTGCATCACTGGCCAATTGGTGCGTACCAGCAGCAGTAACGTAGTAAATTTTGCCAGTGATAACGGCTGGTTCCTCGATTTACCGGATAGCGGAGAACGCGCCAATACCGATCCTACGCTAGGACTGGGCACGTTGGGCTTCACAACGAATGTTCCCAATTCAAGCGCATGTACGGTAGGCGGTTATAGCTACAGATATTTTCTTGATTACCGGACAGGTGCCGCTGTTTCTACCTCCACAACAAAGGTGGTAGCCGCGAAATTGGGCAATGCCCTTGCCACCCGGCCAGTGTATGTGCGCTTGCCAAACAATACGATCGTCGAACTGACTCGGCTGTCGGATGGTACGACTGTGACCTCCAACGTCCCCATCGGAAACGCAGCGGGAGCTACCAGACGTGTTTCATGGCGCGAATTAATATCGGAATAAGATCGCTGGTGTGATAACTCGAGGTATGTATCGAGTTGTCACACACCTGATATGCAGCTTAGGGCACTTAGAGCCTATTGGATATTAAAAGAAACCGCTACTTGCTCAATCGTGTTTCCATGCATGTCTCGGTGGGATATTTTTACTGGTAGATAATGCAAATCCGGCACTAGCCATAACTCTGTCGTTTCCGAATTGTCATTTGTGGACAATATTGTTATGTGCACGGCTTTCAGTACGCCAAGCGGGTTAATTTCCACGGACTCTATCCCCGCCATGTGATAGGCGAATTCGCTCAGATTTTCTCCATCCGATAACCATAAGGTACCACCATCATCTTTAGGCGGTGACCTCATAAACTGATAAAGCATGCTAAACCTATCTAAAATGCCATCCGGCATTCGACCGCTACGATAGCCATTCTGTGACGACTTATTTTCAATCTCAGCATCGCTCAAGGTCATAAGCTGCCGGGCCATATTACCTTGTTGCTGAAACGTAAGCGGCATCAGGCCATTACGAGTAATTTGTCCTTCGATTTGCAGTTGCCATTCATTCTCTGGATCCGGCTTCCCCGGCCTTTCCAGCCGTCCCCTGTAACTCAAGAGATACCCTTCAGACATATCAGCTTCGTAGCGCTGTATGGCCGAGCCTAGTAATGTCCTTTTTTCACCGGCAAATATCTGAAACTCGACTTCTACCAAATTAATCGTTTCTGATTGTGCCGGCAGTGCATCCAAAGATCGCTGATCAGTGCTTTGGGAAATGGCTGGGGCCGGCACAGATATACGATTTTCAGTCTCAGATTTATTCGACACTGAGATATCCGCTGCGGCTTGTCGGTTAATTGCAAGTTGTTGAGAGCGGGTTGGTGCTTGCTGCCAGCGCTGCGCTTGAGTAGTTAATATTGCACTAGATGGCGCGCTGTTGCTGGCTTCAACGAATGAATGCGAATTCTCTATTATTTTTTCTTGCGTCAGAGAGTAAGGGGGTAATCGAACCTCTAATACCCTATTACCAGGGCGATGCTGGGACAATGGGCTTAAATAGGTCAGAAGCAGCCCATGCAATACTGATGAGAGTATCAATGCTACCAGGATGCGATATATCGAAACTTTGTTCCTGGTCATATAAAAGCTCATCATGGCATTAGTTGCCATCCATTTTATTATCCGATCAATACAGCTGTTCCATGATCTGCGGCATCGGCAATTGAGGTACAGCCGGCTGTTTTTCCGGTAGCCGGACATTGGGCAATTGCGGGGGAACAGGTTTGGTCGGGGCCGGGATGGAAGGCGTTGCCATGGCCGGCGCGGGCTTTGGTTCTTCCTTTTTTTTCACTGCCTGTTTCAATTCCGCCTCTACCCCGGCCTGCTCGGCCTTGATACGCTGCTCCTCCTGCTTGCGCCATACCAGGGGGCACAGTACACGGTCGAAAGCATCGCCTACCGTGTCGGGAATGATAGGCACTGATGCCGAGTCATCCTGTGCAACGTAATCCAGAGTTTCTCCGTTGCCGGCGTAATACAAATAGCTGAGCAGCTTGGCTGTATGTTCTCCGCAATGGATGCGCTCGCGCAGCATGCCGGAAACGGCTTCTTTGCCTTTTATCGACTGAGGTGTTTTAAACAGGACTTTTTTCCAGTAGGTGACTTCCTCATCCTTGATGACAAGTTTGCTTTTGTCGTAAAAATACTGGTCTGCCAAGCCCGCATCCGGCAGCAGCGCCCATTCGGCGGCGTATATAGGCTGACTGATCAGCATGACGAGCAGCCATACTATTTTTCTCATCCCTTTTCCTCTTTTAAATCCGCTGCGAGCAATTTTGCCGCAATCAAACCATTAAGTGTGCCGAACAACAACGCAAACACGGCGAATACCGGCACCAGGTAGGCCAGGCCTGCATGGGGAATGAGCCAAAGGCGCACCACCAGCAGTTGTCCGGCAATATGCGCAAACGCGGCGAATATGCTGTGGCTGACCGGGCCAAACAGGCGTTTAGGCAAATGCATGGCAAGCGCAAGGGTGAACAGGCTTGCCAAGGCACCGGTAAGACTTAGCGCGAATGTCGGCGTCAAGAAGCTGCCAAACAGCAGGCTGACGGCAAATACCCGCAGCAACGACACCCACGCGGCAGTGGCGAAGTCGTAGCGGTGTAATACATACAGCGTAATGATATTGGCAATCCCCGGCTTCACCCCCGGCAGCGGGGCGGGCATCACCGCCTCCGCCAGATGCAGCACGATGGCAAACGCCGCCAGACGGGCCACCTGGTGGTCGCGTAGCGTGGTCTTAATAGTTAAGGGAGTCATAGCCCTTGTCGCCGACCAGTTCCAGACTGACGCGGTTGGGCAGGCAAACTGCAACCTGTCCGGCATGGGCCAGCCAACCTTGATGCACGCAGTATTGATTGCGACAAGGCGAACTCTGGAAACGTGCCTGGTGGTTGTGGATGACGATGCGGCTGATGCCCAGCGGGCCAGGCACTTCTATCGTGCGCTCCTGATTCAGGCTGAAAGTGGCAAAAACCGTATCGCCGGTGCGTATGCGCACCTTGCCGGCCGACCCGCCCTGCCAAAAAGCAGCGAACAGCCATCCGACCAGGACCGCACCCAACACGAACGTCAGCAGGTCTCCCGGCAGCAGCCTACTCTTCAATCTTCACACCCTTGTCTTCGAAGCGCAGGCGCTGTCGCATGCCGGGCGTGAGATGCACCGCTCCCGACGGATCTATCATCAGCGCATTTTCTATGTTCATTTTGCGCGCCGCCTCCTGCCATCCTGCAACGCCCGAAATGAACAAGGGCTTGGAAGCGACATCCGACAACGTGCCGGCATGGGGCACAGGCGGTATCAGCACAGTGACCGCCTGCATGGCCGCGGAAGGAAAACCTGTACGCGGATCGATAATATGGCAATAACGTTTGCCGTCAATCTCGAAATACCGCTGGTAATCGCCCGATGTGCCTATGGCCCAGCCGTCGGGCAGATCCAGTGTGGCGATCGGCCCGGCCTGGCGCGGATGCTGGATGCCTACCCGCCATGGCCGTTCGCCGTGCGCACCGATGGCGATGATATTGCCGCCGATATTGACCAGCGCCCCTTTTACCTTCTCGTTGCGTAGATAATTGCTGGCAAGATCCAGCGCATAACCTTTGGCATAGCCGCCCAAGTCCAGTTTGACGGATGGGTTACGGCTGCTGGCATATTGCCGGGTTACAGTGATATCGGCCATGCGGGGATTGGCTTCGACCCATTTTCGTATTTCGGCAGGGGCGGGATGCACCGGGGTAAACTCATCGCGCTGGAATCCCCACAAACCGATGAGATGCCCAATGGCAGGATTGAACAAGCCATCGGATTGGGCAGACAATTTTGCCGCATCGGTCAGGATGCCGGCTAATTCCGGCGTTATCCGAACCTGTTTGCCGGCGGCAATTGCCATGTTTAGCCGGTCGAGTTCGCTGCCCGGCTTCCATGCGTGCAGACTGTCATGCAGCCGCTGGAATTCCTGCAGAACATGTGCAGACAACTGCTGGGCACGAGCCTCGTTTTCCCCGTAGATGCTGATGTCTACCAGGGTGCCGAACACATAAGCCTGATTTTGATACAACGGCTCGCGGCCGCAACCGGTAACGAGGAAAGCCAACAGCCAGAGAATGAGCAGAGTCCATAGGGAATGGCGCGTCATGAATGGTTTTCCTGTGTGCTGCCGGCAGTCTTGTGGCTAAACCCGCCGTTCCAGGGCATCAATGAATAACGCCGCCGGATTGCAATCGGTCTGTGCCGCAATCTCGACCATGCAGGTGGGGCTGGTTACGTTAATTTCGGTAAGGTAATCGCCGATTACATCCAGCCCGACCAGGAATAGCCCCAGTTTGCGGAGTTCGTTGCCGACTGTTTCGGCAATTTCCCTGTCACGTACGGAAAGCGGCTGTGCCACGCCCGTGCCACCGGCAGCAAGGTTGCCGCGCGTTTCACCTTGCTGCGGAATACGCGCCAGTGCATAAGGCAGCGGCACCCCATCGATCAACAGTATGCGCTTGTCGCCCTGCCTGATGGCGGGCAAATAGCGCTGCGCCATCACCGTGCGACGTTCATAGTGCGTGATGGTTTCGAGAATCACGCCAATATTGTGGTCTTCGCGATGCAGCCGGAATATACCGCTGCCGCCCATGCCATCCAGCGGCTTGACGACAATATCGCCATGCTCGGCGAGAAACTCCCGGATCAAGGCCATTTGCCGCGTCACCAGGAATGGCGGGGCAAATTGCGGAAAGCGCGCTACCGATAGTTTTTCATTAAAGTCCCGGATGGCCTGCGGGCGATTCAGCACCAGTGCGCCCTGCTGCTCGGCCAGTTCCAACAGGTATGTGCTATAGACATATTCCATGTCGAACGGCGGGTCCTTGCGCATCAATATCGCGTCAAAATCCTCGGCCGCATATTCTTGCTTATTTTCCGCCTCATACCATGGCGCACCATCCCGGAACTTAAGGCGCTGCGCATTTAATCTGATTCCGTGCTCGCGCAGCCGGATGTCGCTCTGCTCCAGCACGAACAGCACATGTCCGCGCCGAGCAGCCTCACGCATTATTGCGATCGAAGAGTCTTTATAAGGCTTCAGCTCGTCCAGCGGATCGAGGATCAGCGCGATCTTCAAGCTGTTGCTTCCTCCGCCTCCAGCTCGATAGCGGCCGCCAGCAAGGCCAGGCGTGCTACTACGCCATAGGCATAGAACCGGTTGGGCAACGCATCCGGCTTGCCGGCACAGTCAGGCAGCGAGCAGGGCGTCTCGAACGCCAGCGGTTCGAAATGCATGCCCGGCGCGTTGAGATTTTCGTCAACTCCGCGTCCGGTATGAACCCGATAAAAACCGCCCACTACGTAGTGATCGATCATATATACCACTGGTTCGGCTACGGCCTCATTGATATTCTCGAAGGTGTAAATGCCTTCCTGAATCATGACTTCATTGACTTCCAGGCCCTCTTTCACCACCGACATCTTGTTGCGCTGCTTGCGGTTCAGGCCGCGCACATCGTCCGGGCTTTTGACCGTCATAATGCCCATGCCATAGGTTCCCGCATCCGCTTTAACGATGACAAACGGCTCATGTTCGATATCGTATTCGCGGTATTTGGCACGGATGCGCGTCAGCAGGTCATCCACTTTGGCCACCAGGCACTCCTCGCCTGTGCGTTCATGGAAATTGATTTCCCCGCAAGTGGAAAAATAGGGATTAAGCAGCCATTGATCGATGCCCAGCAGATCGGCGAAATTGTCGGCCACCTGGTTGTAGGCGGCGAAATGATTGGATTTTCTACGCACTGCCCAACCTGCGTGCAAGGGGGGTATAACCGATTGCTCAAGATTCTTGAGGATATCCGGTATACCGCCGGAAAGGTCGTTGTTCAGCACGATAGCACACGGATTGAAACCATCGAGTACCAGACGATTGCCTTGGCGCCGTACCGGCTCCAGCGTCAGGTTGCCGCCGTTCGGCAGTTCCAGCGTCATGGGCTCCGCCAAATCCGGCAATAAACTGCCGATACGGACATCGAGTCCCGCCTGGCGCAAAATGATTGCCAATGCGGCGACGTTCTGCAAATAGAAGGTATTGCGCGTGTGATTCTCCGGAATCAGCATAAAGCGCTGCGCTTCCGGGCAGATTTTCTCTACGGCAGCCATCGCTGCCTGCACGCAAAGCGGCAGGAAATCCGGGCTCAGGTTATTGAATCCACCGGGGAACAGATTGGTATCGACCGGCGCCAGCTTGAAGCCGCTATTGCGCAAATCCACCGAAGCATAGAACGGTGCGCCATGCTCCAGCCATTGCTGGCGCAGCCAGTGCTCGATGCGTGGCATGGCATCCAGGATGTGCTGTTCGAGAGCCAGGAGAGGGCCAGTTTGGGCTGTAGTGAGATGAGGTACCATAGCGTGCGATTGTAACACGCAACATTTAGGCAAAAAAAAAGCGGGCCGTTGGGCCCGCGGAGGGAGGAGATTAATCGGGGCAAGAGCATTAAAAATCGTTACTGCTGTCGCTTTTCTTTAAGCACCGTCCGTGCCAACCATAGAAATGTTTTTAAATACAGTCTCTTGCAGCGAAATTCGGTACCGACATGCTTAAAAGACGCACTGATGCCGGGCGCGATGCACCGCATCGGCCGTCCCCGATTTCAGGCGCATGCCTCCATCGGTGGATGAACGCTCAATAGGTGTTGGCAAGTATTTTGCCTGCCTGAAAATCACGCTCCGGCTGCCATCTGAAAAAAGCAATTCCTATTATCGGTATGGCATTATTCACTACAGCACTTATCCATTGCATCAAATCCGGTCGAGGCCGCTGAATGAACCCTGAAAGTATTTCCATTTCCGACGCCGCAGAAAAAGACGTGCCTACGCTGGTTTCTTTATTGGCCGAGTTATTCAGCATCGAACAGGATTTTCAGCCGGATACCGATAAGCAAGCGCGTGGCCTGCGATTGCTGATGGCGGCGCCGGATCGCGGCGTCATCAAGGTCGCGCGCACCCAGGCAGGCGATGTCATCGGCATGGTCAGCGCACAGTTGGTGATTTCCACGGCCGAAGGCGCGCCTTCGGCGTGGGTCGAGGACATGGTAGTGAGCCGGAGTTGGCGCACGCGGGGAATCGGTCGTGTTTTGCTTGCCGCAGCGCTTGATTGGGCCAGGGACAGGGGTGCAACCCGCGCCCAGTTGCTGGTTGATCTGGATAATGCGCCAGCGCTTCGCTACTACGGCCATCTGGGCTGGGAGAGCAGCCGGCTGGCCGCGCGCAGGATATTTCTGTAAGCCAGCTTAGTGTTGGACGATAAAAAAACGGGCACTTTCGTGCCCGTATACCGTTACTATTCCGGAGGATTAGTAGTGGTAAGCGCGTTCGCCATGCTCCGTGGTATCCAGACCTTCGCGCTCGACTTCTTCGCTCACGCGCAGGCCGATCACCAGGTCAACGACCTTGTAGGCGATGAAGGCGACCACGCCAGACCATACCAGCGTGGTGCCTACGCCCCAAGCCTGGCTGGTGAGTTGCGCCATCATGTCGAAGTCGCCGACCTTGTTGGCCACGTAGTCGTACACGCCGGTGCCGCCCAGTGCCGGACTGACCAGCACGCCGGTGGAAAGTGCGCCGAAGATACCGCCGATGCAGTGCACGCCGAATACGTCCAGCGAGTCGTCATAGCCCAGCTTACCCTTGACCCAGGTCACGAACGTGAAGCACAGCGGTGAAACGATCAGGCCTTGCACGATAGCGCCCATCGGACCGACGAAGCCGCAAGCCGGGGTAATCGCCACCAAGCCGGCAATTGCCCCGGAAGCGGCGCCCAGCATGGATGGCTTGCCCTTGATCGCCCATTCCGTGAACATCCAGGAAGCGGCTGCGGCGCAGGTGGCCAACAGCGTATTGGCAAACACCAGGCTGGCAGCGCCATTGGCTTCCAGGTTGGAACCGACGTTAAAGCCGAACCAGCCCACCCACAGCAGCGAAGCGCCGATCATGGTCATGGTAACGCTGTGCGGCGCCATGGCTTCCTTGCCGTAGCCGATACGCTTGCCGAGCACAAGAGCGCCAACCAGGCCGGCAATACCCGCATTGATATGCACCACGGTCCCGCCCGCGAAGTCCAGCGCACCTTTCTGGAACACAAACCCAGCCAGTGCATTTGCGGCTTCCGCAGCCTTGCCATCGGTATAAGCATCCGGACCCGCCCAGAACCAAACCATGTGCGCAACCGGCAGATAGGAGAAAGTGAACCACAGGATCATGAACAGCAGCATGGCGGAAAACTTCATGCGCTCGGCGAATGCACCGACGATGAGCGCCGGGGTGATGACGGCGAAAGTCAGCTGGAACACCATATAGATATATTCCGGAATGACGACGCCCTTGCTGAAGGTAGCCGCCGTCGAATCCGGCGTCATCCCGTGCAGGAACAAGCGGTCAAATCCACCGAAGAACGGCGTGCTGCCTTGCGTGAAGGCGACGCTGTAACCGTAAATCGCCCACAGCACGCCGAGCACACAGGTGATCATGAACGTCTGCATCAGCACCGACAGCATGTTTTTGCTGCGCACCATGCCGCCGTAAAACAGACCCAGGCCAGGGACGCACATCATCAGCACCAGCACGGTGGCGACGATCATCCAGGCAGTGTCGCCCTTGTTCGGCACAGGCGCCGGAGCCGCTGCAGTTGGCGCGACGGCAGGAGCCGCAGGCATCGCGGCTGGTGCAGCCGCAGCAGAAGCCGCTGCTCCAGTCGCTGCGGGTGCCGCAGCAGGGGCGGCATCCTCAGCAAATGACATACCACCAAAACCTAATGTACCTGCGATCAAGAGAGCAGAAAGAAAGCGCTTCATGGCGTGCCCCTTATAACGCGTCCGAACCGGATTCACCGGTGCGGATGCGGAAAACTTGTTCTAGATCGAAAACGAAAACCTTGCCGTCGCCGATCTTCCCTGTGCTGGCAGCCTTTTCGATGGTTTCGATAACCTGGTCCAGCATATTGTCGTCAATAGCCGCTTCCAGCTTAACTTTAGGCAGAAAGTCGACGACATACTCCGCGCCACGATAAAGTTCCGTGTGCCCCTTTTGCCGGCCGAACCCCTTGACTTCGGTAACAGTAATGCCCTGCACGCCGATGGCGGAGAGAGCCTCACGCACCTCGTCAAGCTTGAACGGCTTGATGATGGCAGTGACGAATTTCATGAATGTCTCCTGGTTTGGGTGTTTGGAAACCGATAGGCCGGGTTGCTCGTCCAGCCCGCCGGATAGTACGCTACTTCAAATAACCCGACGATCCCTTAGAAGCTCTTGGTGAGCGTCAGAAGGAACTTGGTCTTGTCAATTTCCTTGTGGTTATTCGCGTTGTCAAATGATGCAAAGTTACTGTAAGCGTTTGAACCGGAAGTACCGGAAACCGCGCCGTTGACCGACCAACCGCCATCCCAGCTTTTGGTGGCGCCAACCTTGTACCAGGTCCAATCCAGTCCGGTACTGTCAGCAATCATTTGATGGCCAATTTCACCAGCAACATTCCACCCCGGTGCGACGTCATAGCTGACATTGCCCTGAACATAGGTGGAATAACGCGTACTACCCTTAGTATCGACGCCTGCCCTAGAACCGAAAAAGCTAGGTGCATTGCCCACACCTACCGCGGTCGCACTGCCTGAGTTATCAACATTCCAGCCATAAAACTTGGTCAGCGTGGTTCCGGCTTTTACCGAGAACCATTTCCAGCCCAGGCTACCGTACAGCTCGGCGGTGTTGAGCTTGGAAGACTTATATTTCCCTAGCGGCGGCTGGAATGCCGGAGCCTTGTCAAAGTTGGCATCCGGGTAATAAACATAAATCAAACCCACGTCATACTTGAAATCGGTGGCGAACGAATTGCGGATACCGCCGTAGAAGTCCATTTCCACATTGGCGTTCGGCAGCCAATGGCTGGAAACATTGGACCCCCAGAAACCGGCATAGGCGCCGGAAGCATGATCGGCTTCAATACCCAATTGGGCCGCCGGCTTGCCCCAGGTTTGGGTTTGGCCGCGCCAGATATAGTCGCTCACTACGGAAATCGAACCCGGGAAAGTCCAGTTCGGTGCCGGCGCGGCCGCAGCGGGAGCAGCTTCGGCCGGAGCGGCCTTGGCAGCATCTTCCGCCATGACGGTTGCCGACAGGGTGAATCCCGCGCCAAGCAAACCGGTAATCATTAGAAATTTGCGCATTTGCATTTCCTTTCTTAATAAAAAACTAAATGAGCATCCAGTTATAAGCAACACCCATGCCAAAATAATATCAACATAAAAATCATGTGGTTATGATGTTATGGAAAGTTTTTTCACATAGCAATCTGCATGATTTATGGTTTCAAAATAGTGCACTATGGGTTTTCTGCACCCTGGTGGTGCCATTTTTAAAAAGAAATCGCCGCGAAAATGGGACTGGCTAGAGAAAATAGCGGCCATGACATGAGAAATCGCCACCATATCCATTAAAATCAATATATTGAAATATTCGATAGCACTTGGTAAGTGGTATGTGGGTACGCACTATTACAGGGCGCATTTGCCACGCCAGAACAAACCAGGATAGAAATTTAATGAAAAAATCATGGGCTGCGTAAATGTTCGTAAATGTTATAAAACACATTGCGACAATGCGCTTTTTTTGACTATCCCTGCTCAAGAAATGGAGGTTACGTAGTTGCGCCAGCCGCCATAAGCCGAAATGTCGAGTGCCTGGGTCGTGGCATAGGCCTCGCATAAAAAGCCTTGCACCGATTCGTGGTCAACAAGCTCCAGGGTACCGATGCCGAGCGGGGCGGGGATGGCGGCGACGAAGGTACCGTAGTGGCGCAAGGGCAGCTCCCATACCTCTACCTCGATTTTGGCGCCGCCTTCGGCCATCCGCACCAGACCAGGACGCGGCGGCACAAAATCCTGCAGTTGGTAGAGCCGGTAGTGTGGAGTGGTGGTGGTCTGCTTGAGCAGCTTGCCGCCTAGGACGATCAGTTGTCCATTCAGCGGCAGGCCGCTCATGTGCGCGCCGCATACCGCGACTTTTACCATTCCATCCGTGGTCATGATTCAAGATTGCGTTGCATGCGCGCACCAAGATTGAGCAGCATGGCGTCGCTGAATGCCGGTGCGCACAAAGTCACGCCGAACGGCAGCCGGTCCGACTGGAAGCCGGCGGGCACCGCAATGGCGGAAAGATCGAGCAGGTTCATGAAGTTGGTGTAATAGCCCAGACTGTTGTTGCAGCGCACCGGCTCGGCCTCCACTTCCGCCACGGTGTAGATGGTGCCGGCAGTGGGGGTGAGCAGCACCTCGATGTCGTCCCATATTGCTTCACTCTGCCGCTGCAACGCCTTGAGGCGATACAGTGCGGCATAGGTATCGGCAGCGGAAAAGCGCGTGGCGCCGCCGATGATCTGGCGCGTCACCGGGAACAGGGCATCGGGCTTGGTTTCGATGAACTGGCGGATGGCGGCATAGCGCTCAGCCACCCACGGTCCCTCGTACAGCAGGCACGCGGTTTCCAGGAACGGCGCAAAGTCGATGGTGACCGGCTGGCCGCCCAGCAATCGCAAGCGCTGCACCGCAGCGCGGAACAACTGCGGCGTGTCCGGGTTGCCGAAAAATTCGAGCTGGTCGTCGCGCGGCACACCAAAGCTGAAACTGCCGCCCAATACCGCCCGCCCCGCAGCGGGGCGGCGCGAGTAGGGATCGCCGCCATCATAGCCCTGCGCTGCTTCCAGCACACTGGCCGCATCATCTGCGCTGAGCGCGAAAATGGAAACGCAATCCAGCGTGCGGCAGGCGGGCACCACGCCGGATGTGCTGAGCAGGCCGCAGGTGGGCTTGTGGCCGACCAGATTGTTGAATGCCGCCGGCACCCGCCCGGAGCCGGCGGTATCCGTGCCCAGGCTGAAGCTTGCCATGCCCAGCGCGACCGACACCGCAGAGCCGGCACTGGAACCGCCGGAAATGTAATCCGGGTTAAATGCATTGCGACCTGCCCCGTAAGGCGAGCGAGCACCTACCAGTCCGGTAGCGAACTGGTCAAGGTTGGTTTTGCCCACCGGAATCGCCCCGGCGTCTATCAGCTTCTGCACCACGGCGGCGCTTTTCTCCGGCGTATAGGCATAGTCCGGACAGGCTGCGGTGGTGGGGATGCCAGCCAGGTCTATGTTGTCCTTGATGGCGAACGGGATACCGTACAAAGGCAGGCTGGCCGGATCGTGGCCTTCCAGTTTCTGCGCATACGCCAGCATCTCATCGCGCGTCAGACGACAGATCCAGATGTGGCGCGGGTCTTCCGTGCCGATACGAATGTCCAGTTGTTCGACCAGCGCGCTCGGGGTCAGGCTGCCGCCAAGGTACTGCCGGCGCAGGATGGCAATATCCAGTTTTGTTGGGAGCTTCATGTCATTGTTCCGTTTGAATGACCAATAAATCCTGCCCGGCAGCGACCTGGCTGCCTTCCTGGCAGAACACGTGGGTAATTTTTCCGTCAGTTGGCGCGGCGACGCTGATTTCCATCTTCATGGATTCGACGATGACCACCGCTTCGCCTTGTTTTACCGTGTCGCCTACCTTGGCCTTGATTTGCCACAGGTTGCCGGAGACATGAGAAGCGACGGCGCGGCTGTTGGGCGGCAGGTCCAGTTCGCTGTCGGTTGCGGCTTCCGCCACATCCTGATCGCTGGAGTAGTGTGCCTGCCCGCTGGCTACCCAGCGCTCGCGCTCGGCCTCGAACGCGGCCTGCTGCGCGGTCTTGAAGGCGGCGATGGAAGCGGCGTTGTCGCTGAGGAAAGCGTTGTAGTCCTTGAGCCTGAAAGTTTTCTCCTCGATCCTGAGCTTGAACTTGCCGCGCGGGAAATCCTCGCGCATTTGCAGCAGATCTTCGGCGGACACCGGATAGAAGCAGACCTGGTCGAAGAAACGCAGCAGCCAGGGCTTGCCGTCGGTGAAGTCGGCAGTCTGGCGCCAGCGGTTCCACATCTGTACGGTGCGGCCGACGAACTGGTAGCCGCCGGGGCCTTCCATGCCGTATACGCACATATAGGCGCCGCCGATGCCGACCGCGTTCTCCGGCGTCCAGGTGCGCGCCGGGTTGTATTTGGTGGTGACCAGGCGGTGGCGCGGATCGACCGGCGTAGCCACCGGCGCACCCAGATAGACGTCGCCCAGGCCCAAGGTTAAATAACTGGCGTCGAACACGATACGCTTCACGTGCTCAATGCTTTCCAGGCCGTTGATGCGGCGAATGAACTCGATATTGCTCGGGCACCACGGCGCCTCCTTGCGCACCGACTGCATGTATTTTTCGATGGCCAGCTGCGTCGCCGCGTCGTCCCAGGACAGCGGCAGATGCACGATGCGGGTCGGCACTTCCATGTCCGCGCAGGCCGGCAGTTCGCGCTCGGCCTGCGCCAGGATGTCGAGCAAACGCTCCACCGGCAGCCGGCGGCTGTCGTAATGCACCTGCAGCGAGCGGATGCCGGGCGTCAGGTCGAGGATGCCGGGAATGGCCTGCTTCTCCAGCCACTGCATCAAGGCATGGACGCGGAAGCGCAAGTTGAGGTCGAGCACCAGCGGGCCGTATTCCACCAGCACATTCCTGTCGCCGGCCTGCCGGTAGGCGACGGCAATCCGGCTGTTGCTGGCGGCGATTCGGTCCAGCAACGGCGTGTCGGCATAAGCCGCGAAGTCCGGGGCGGGCGCTATGCTCGCCTGCAGGCTGGCGATCCGGCTGTCCTGCCGTTGCTCGAAAACTTTTGCCTCCGCCTGCGTCAGGCGCTTGAAGCGCACCGTGTCGCCCGGCTTGAACTGCCCCATTTTCCACAGTTCGGCCTGCACGATGGTCGCCGGGCAGACGAAGCCTCCCAGACTGGGGCCGTCCGGGCCGAGGATGACCGGCATGTCGCCGGTAAAATCGACGGTGCCGATGGCGTAGGCATTGTCGTGGATGTTGGAAGGATGCAGCCCGGCCTCGCCGCCGTCCTTGCGCGCCCATTCCGGCTTGGGCCCGATCAGGCGCACGCCGGTGCGGTTGGAGTTGTAGTGCACCTCCCAGTCGGTAGCGAAGAACATGGCGATGTCGGACCCGGTGAAGAAATCCGGTGCGCCGTGCGGGCCGTACAGCACGCCGATTTCCCAGACATGGCTGTAATCTGGCACCAGCGCCGCAGGCAGGGTTTTCTGCGCCAGGTCCGCCGGCTCGCCGCGGTTGAGGTGCAGTACGTCGCCTACCCGCAGCGTGCGTCCGCCATGTCCACCGAACTGGCCGAGGGTAAATGTAGAACGACTCCCGAGGTAATCCGGCACGTCAAAGCCGCCCTGCACCGCCAGGTAGCTGCGGCAGCCGGCGCCCTGAATGCTGCCCAACTTGAGCAGGCTGCCCGCCTTGACGTGGTGCGATTGCCACAACGCCAGCGGCTGACCATCCAACTCGGCCTGCATGGGCGCGCCGGCCAGCGCGATCACCGCGTCGCAGTTGAATTTGAGGGTGGGGCCGATCAGCGTCAATTCCAGCGCAGCCGTGCCTTCCTCGTTGCCGGCCAGCCGGTTGGCGAGGCGAAACGCCAGGTGGTCCATCGGGCCGGAAGGCGGTACGCCCACCGCCCAGTAGCCGAGACGTCCGGGGTAATCCTGCACCGTGCTCTGCACGCCGGGTTCAAGGACATCGACAGTCGCCGGGTGGTAATGGAAGCTATTGAGATAGCGCGTGACCTGCCTGCCGGCCGGGAACACGCTGTCGGCCAGCACCTGGCGCAGATATTCCAGGTTGGTTTCGATGCCGGCCAGCCGGGCCTCGGCCAGCACACCGCGCAGCTTGGCCACCGCCTTGTCCCGGTCGGCGGCATGCACCAGCACCTTGGCCACCAGCGGGTCGTAGAACGGCGAAACCTCGCTACCCCTCTCCACCCAGGTGTCGATGCGCGCGTCGCCGGGAAACCGCACCTCGGTCAGCACGCCGCTGCACGGCTGGAAATTCTTGTTGGGGTCTTCGGCATACACGCGCACCTGGATGGCGTGGCCTTGCGGCTGGTGGGTGTAGCCCGCCAGCGGCGGCGTTTCGCCGGCGGCCAGCCGCACCATCCACTCCACCAGGTCGATGCCGCTCACCAGCTCGGTGACGCCGTGCTCTACCTGCAGGCGGGTATTGACCTCAAGAAAATAAAACTCGCCGCTGTCGTTGTCGTAGACGAATTCCACGGTGCCGGCGGAACGGTAGGCAATGGCACGCCCCAGCTTTTCGGCAGTCTGCCACAGGCGGCTGCGCACGCTGTCGGAAATGTTTGGCGCCGGCGTTTCCTCGATCACCTTCTGGTTGCGGCGCTGTACCGAGCAATCACGCTCGCCCAGGGCGATGACGTGCCCCCTGCCGTCGCCGAAAATCTGCACCTCGATGTGGCGTGCCGCCTGCACGTATTTCTCCAGGTAGATGCCGCTCTCCTTGAAATTGGCGCGCGACAGGCGCTGCACCGTTTCGAACGCCGCCGCCAGCTGGTCGGCGCTCCAGAGCAGCTGCATGCCGATGCCGCCGCCGCCCGCCGTGCTCTTCAGCATCACCGGATAGCCGATGCGCGCGGCTTCGGCCTGTGCGTGCACCGCGTCGGCCAGCAGGCCGGTACCCGGCAGCAGCGGCACGCCATTGGCCTCGGCCAGTTCGCGCGCGGCATGTTTGAGGCCGAAGCCGCGCATTTGTTCGGGGGTCGGCCCGATGAAGGTGATGCCGGCCGCCTCGCAGGCCTCGGCGAAGGCCGGGTTCTCCGACAGGAAGCCATAGCCCGGATGGATGGCCTGCGCGCCGGTCTGCCTGGCGACAGCCAGGATGCGCTCGACATCGAGGTAGCTTTCCGCCGCCGGCGCCGGACCGACGCATACCGCCTCGTCCGCTTCCAGCACGTGGCGGGCGTTGGCGTCCGCCTCGGAATGGACGGCGACCGAACCCACTCCCATCTGCTTGAGGGTGCGCATGATGCGGCAGGCGATTTCGCCACGGTTGGCGATCAATACCTTATTGAACATCTGATTCTCCCGAAAATCCGTGGGCGGGTCGTCCCGTCTCGTTGCGCTTCGCGCCGGGCCGTCCCGGCACAATGCTTAGCGATGTGCATCCCACACCAGCAACCGGATCGGCGTCGGGTTGTAAGCGTTGCACGGGTTGTTGAGCTGCGGGCAGTTGGAGATCAACACCACCACGTCCATCTCGGCGCGCATCTCGACGTACTTGCCCGGTGCCGAAATGCCGTCGGCGAAAGTCAGCCCGCCTTCCGGCGTCACCGGCACGTTCATGAAGAAATTGACGTTGGCGGTGATATCGCGCTTGGTCATGTGGCGGTGGCGGGCACAGTCGCAATGCGCCAACGCATGCATGAAGTTGTCGCGGCAGCTGTGCATGGGACGTTTTTCCAATGCGTATCTGACGGTGTTGCTTTCCGCTGCGCAGGCACCACCCAGCGTGTCGTGGCGGCCGCAGGTGTCGGCAATGATTTTCAACATCGGGCGCCCCTCGCCGCTATAGAGCACCGAACCCGTGGTCAGGTACAGATTACCCTGCCGCCGGATGGTATCCACCGCGCTATAGCGCTCCTCGGGGTCGGCGGCGTTGTAGAACAGCGTATCCACCGCCTGGTTGCCTTCCAGATCGAGGATGCGGAATATCTGGCCTTGTTTTACCATGCCCATCCACGGCTCGCCGGCGGCGCAAATCTCGTCCAGCACGGCGTTGCCCGGAATCAGGTTGCTTGTCGTCAGCATGATCTCCTCCCCGAGCCCGCGTAAAAACGTTCGGTGTTGATGAAGCCGCGCTGGTTTTGCGGACAGGCGTTGCGGCACACGTCGTCGACTGCGGCAGTTCCGGCATGCCAAGCAGTAAGCTTGACGGCCGCCGGTTTGTATTGCGATACGGGATCGAGCGGGTGCGGCGCGGTGGAAAGCACCACCAGCACGTCCATGTCGAAACGCAGTTCGACGGTGTCGCCGGCCTTGCTGTGGCGGGGCTGGAAGTGCAGGTTGCCGTCGGCATCGGCCGTCACCTTGCTGAAGAAATTGACGTTGGCCACTAGGTCGCGCTTGCCCAGGCCCCACTTGCCCAGCTCAATCAGCAGGCCGTCCCTGCCGCTGCGGACCATATCGTTGCGGTGGGTCTGGAAATTGACCGTGCCGTACTTTTCCGCCACCAGCGCAGCATCCGACACGCCGCTCAGGGTGTCGTGCCAGCCCACACTGTCGCCGATGATGGAGCACAGCACGCGCCCCATGTCGGAGTAGCACACGTTGCCGGCGGTGAGGAAAGCGGTGTGCTGCGCCTTCAGCGTGTCCGGCATGTTGTAGCGCTCCAGCTTTTCCTCGCGGTTGTAGAACAGCGCCGCGACGTTGGCACCGCCTTCCAGGTCGGTCAGGCGCAGCGCGGTGTCGCGCCGCAGCACGCCGGACCAGTGGTTGCCGCCGGGGACGGTTTCTTCCCACAGGATGTTGTTCATGTATCAGCTCCTTGATCTTGTTTGCCCGTTGCTGGGTGCACCGGCGGAATGACCGCCGCCATCAGCTGCAACTTGCCGGTGATGACGCCGCGCAGGGTGACGATTTCGTCGGCGATGGCCTGCACTTTTTGCGCCGGTCCCTGCACCAGGATCACTTCCATGGTCTGGTTGTTCATCAAGTGCACGTGCAGCGAGCTGATGACCTCATCCAGATGTTTGTACTGCATATCCGCCAGGGTTTTCTGCAAGCCGCACGTGGCATTGTTGTAGAGAATGGTGATCGTCCCGACCATGACCTCGTCGCCGATTTTTTGTTGATGTTCGGCAACATGCTGGTGCAGCATGTCGTTGATGGCCTGCGAGCGGCTGTCGAAGCCGCGCCTCGCCACCATCTCATCCACATCGGCCTGCAAATCGTCCGGCAGCGAAATACTGATGCGATTGACCGGCCGGTTTTTCTGTTTCTGGTTCATGCTTTGATCGCATGCAGGTTATCCACGCTGGGCGCGAAGGCGACGCACAACGCCGGGCCGTGCCTGAGGATGCCGGCGATGAACTGGTAGCCGGGTTGGGTCAGGCCAAAGCCGCGCGGGTCGGCGGCGGGATCGCAGGCAAACAGGTTGCTGCCGGTCTTGTCGGCGAACGGCTTGGGCATCATGGTGGCAATTTCTTCGTTTGTTTTCATCGGGTTCTTCTCTTAACAGACTTCAAAACCAAGAGTGCGGCAGCGGTGGTTTTTCCCGTAGGCCGCGCCGGATCGGTTCGCTGACATGGACGATTTTCTATTCGACGTTATCCGCCACATTGACGAAGCGGATCATGTGCGGTTTCACTTCTTCTTCCTCTTCCGCCACCGGTTGCGGCGGGTGGATCAGTGCCTCCAGCCGCGCCTTGGTCGCCAGGAATTCCGGGCTGGTAAATTGCCCGGCGCTGCGCGGACGCGGTGCCGGCACTTCGATCAACTCCTGCACCTCGCCGGGATGCGCCTTCAGCACCAGGATGCGGTCGGCCAAGAAGATGGCCTCGTCCAGGTCGTGCGTGATGAACACGACGGTAATGTCGATGTTGCGCCAGATTTCCAGCAGGTGCGCCTGCATCCTGGCGCGCGATTGCGCATCCAGCGCGCCGAACGGTTCGTCCATCAACAAAATGCGCGGCTGGTTGACCAGCGCCCGGGCAATCGCCACGCGCTGCTTCATGCCGCCCGACAACTCGTGCGGATAGGCATTGGCGAACTTTTCCAGCCCGATCAGTTCCAGCCACAGCTCGGCTTCGCGCGCCGCTTCGGAGGCCCCCATGTTGTTCATTTCCAGGCCAAACATGACGTTTTTCTTCACCGTCAGCCAAGGGAACAGCGTATAGCCCTGGAACACCATGCCGCGATCGCGGCCGGGGCCGGTGACCGGCTTGCCGTCCAGCAGCACGTCGCCGGAAGTGTGTGATTCCAGCCCGGCCAGGATGCGAATCAGGGTGGACTTGCCGCAGCCGGACGGGCCGATAACGCAGACGAACTCGCGGCGGTGAGTCCTGAAATTGATGTCCCGCAGCGCCGTAACATCACCCTTGGTGGTTTTGTAGACCTTGCCGAGCTGCTTCACCTCCAGGATGACCTCGCGCGCTTTCAGTCGCTCGAAGCGGCTCCTGACAGCTTCGGATTGCGTGAGGTAGCTCGGCAGGCTGATGGGGTTGTTCACATCCATTCCTTGCTATTCCTTGTTGGCGGGGCGATCCCAGGGAAACAGCCGTCGTCCCAACGCGGCCAGCAGCATATCGCCGCCCAAGCCCAGCAGGCCGATGATGATGATGGCAGCGTAAACGTTATCAAAATGCTGGTAGCGCGCCTGCTGGGTGATGAACCAGGTGATGCCGGAAGAGGTGCCGATCAGTTCGGCGACGATCAGGTAAGTCCACGCCCAGCCCAGCAGGATGCGCTGGTCGCGGTACAGTTCCGGCAGGATGCCCGGAATGATGACGTGGAACAGCAGCTTGAAACGCCTGGTGCCCAGCGTCAGGGCAGCTTCCAGCAACGCGTAATCGAGCTTGCGCGTGGTGTTGGCGATGATCAGCACCTGCTGGAACAGCGTACCGATGACGATGATGCTGATCTTGGGGCCGTCGTAAATTCCCAGGATCGCCACCGCCAGCGCACCGAAAGCCGGTGCCGGCAGGTAGCGGAAAAACTCGACGAACGGCTCGTTGAGGCGCGAAATCGCGCTATAGGTGCCGCACAGGATGCCCAGCGGCACGCCGATCAGCGAGGACAGCACGAAGCCCCAGAAGATGATCCGGATACTGTGCCACAGGCTCTGGTGCAGCCATTGGCCATCGCGTTGTTCCGGGGGAGTGGTGAAGGCGGTATAAAACGCTTTCGCTACTTCATGTGGGGCGGGCAGGTAGATGGGGTTGGCCGGCTTGCCTTGCGGCGCAACCTTGCCCTGGGCCTGCATGTTGGCTAGTTCCTCCCGGTAAACGGCCTTGTCTACCAGCATGCCGGCCTGGAAATAATCCACATCGCCCGGCTGGCTGACCAGCATCATCGGGTGCCAGACGAAGGGCACATAACTGACCAGGCACCAGATCAGCAAAGGCAGCAGGAACGAACCGATGCCCAGCATGGTCTTCTTGCGCGGCGACAGTTCCCTGCGCACCGCAAACCATGATGACAGGTTCATTCCCGCGCCTTTCCGTTGTGCCGCTTACTTGGCGGCCAGGGAAGGATCGATGGCCTTGGTCAGATCCTGCGGCTGCTTGTAAACGCCATACTTGACGTTGAAGCTGTCGGCGATCTTGCTGGAGCCGTACAGCGATTTGAAACCATCGGCCTTGGCGAATACCTTCTTGCCTTCTTCCAGACTCAACAGCCTGGTACCCTTGAGCAGGAGCAGATAGGCCTCTGGCTTGAGTCCGACCCGGGTAGCCATGATCTTGACGGCATCCGGCTGCGTCCTGGGGTCGTTGATGTAGCTCACTACCTTGCCCCACACCTTCACCACCTTCTGCCAGTCGGCGCGACGGCCGGACAGGCCGGACAGGCCGGACAGGCTGGACGGGTTCACGGTCAGCACGTCGTAGATCAGCCCCGGTTCGTCGGCGGAGGTGTAGACCGGCTTGGCGCCGGGCACGCGCTTCATGGCCTCGCCGGAGTTCGGCTGCCAGGCGCCGATCGCCGCCAGGTCGCCGGCTGCCAGGGTTTGCGGCGTTTCGTTGGTCTTGGTGTTGACGATGATAAGGTCGGATTCCTTCAGGCCGGCCTTTTCCAGACCGTTCAGCAGCAGCAGGTGCTCCACCAGACCGGTTTCCAGGCCAACCTTCTTGCCTTTCAGGTCTTTCAGGCTCTTGATGCCCGGCTTGCCGACGATCATGTCGTTGCCGTTGGAATAATCGGTGAGCATGATCATCACGTTCTTGGCGCCGCCTGAAGCCATCACCAGCGCGTCGCCGTTGGTGACGGTCACGGCGTCAATCTTCCCGGCAGAAAAGGCGTCCATGGAGGCCGAGTAGTCGAACCAGTCGAACTGCACGTCAACACCCGCTTCCTTGAACCAGCCCTTCTCGATCGCCACCTGCCAGGCCACCCAGCCTGGCCAGTCGCTATAACCGATCTAAGGGGTGCGCCTGCCCACGCGGCGCTGGCGGACAATAGCGCCAGCGGCAAGGAGGCAGCGATCAACACTTGTTTGAAAAAACCACGCTTACCGGTAAAAGCCATGACACATCTCCTTTCAATGGTATTACTGAAAATAATTCCGGTAATACTGTAAGCAATCGCTATGCCATGAAATCTTTTATTATCAAATCAATTTGTTACAAACTTACCTGCCTGAATCTGCCCTTGCTGCAAGCATGAATCCCGCACCGCTTTGGAGCTTGATAGTCTCCGATGGTGCGTGCAATGGCGACAGGCGTGACGGTGGATAGGCGTGGAAGTACCTCTTTATACATTAAGGGGAAAGCAACTCTGATAAACTGGCCTTTTTGGAGGAACAGCATGCTGGATACGAAAATCCTTGATGAGATCGGCGGCAGGATCAACAAGCTGGTCTCCGAAACTCCCGCCGGCGACCTGGAAAAGAACCTGCGTTCGTTACTGCAAAGCCTGTTTTTCAGGCTGGACCTGGTCACCCGAGAGGAATTCGACGCCCAGTCCCAAGTGCTGCTGCGGGCGCGTGAGCAGCTCAGTGCTCTGGAGCTCAAGGTGAAAGAGTTGGAAGCAAGGCTGGCTGGTAAGGATTAGCCTGCGATGGGGCTTGCCGTACTGCACAGCCGCGGGCTGGCCGGAATGGATGCGCCGCCGGTGACGGTGGAAGTGCACCTGGCCAACGGCCTGCCTAACTTCACCATCGTCGGCCTGCCCGAAGCCGAGGTAAAGGAAAGCAAGGACCGCGTGCGCGCCGCGTTGCAGAACGCCCACTACGAATTCCCGGCACGACGCATCACCGTCAACCTGGCCCCTGCCGACCTGCCCAAGGAGAGCGGCCGCTTTGATCTGCCCATTGCGCTGGGCATCCTCGCCGCTTCCGGGCAGATTCCCTCCGACCAGCTTTCAAGCTACGAATTTGCCGGCGAACTCGCGCTCACCGGAGAACTGCGGCCGGTTCGCGGCGCACTGGCGATGACGCTGAAGGCCTGTCGCGACGGTCGGGCATTCGTGCTACCCCAAAACAGTGCGTCCGAGGCAGCGCTGGTGCAGAATGCCGCGATCTATCCGGCGGCAACGCTGCTCGAAGTTTGCGCGCACCTGGCCGGACAGCAGTTGTTGGCGCGCCACACGGTGGAACCGGAGAGTGGTTTCCGGCATTACCCGGATTTCAGCGAGGTGAAGGGGCAGGCGCAAGCCAAGCGCGCACTGGAAATCGCCGCCGCCGGCAACCACAGCGTATTGATGTCCGGGCCGCCCGGTACCGGAAAATCCATGCTGGCTGCACGCTTCTCCGGCATCCTACCGGAAATGACAGACGATGAGGCGTTGGAGTCTGCGGCCATCGCTTCGCTCACTGGCGGCTTCCGGCTGGAGCATTGGAAGCGCCGCCCCTATCGCGCCCCGCACCACACCGCATCCGGCGTAGCCCTGGTCGGCGGCGGCAGTAATCCACGGCCGGGGGAGATATCGCTGGCGCATCACGGCGTGCTGTTTCTGGACGAGCTGCCGGAGTTTTCCCGCTCCGTGCTGGAAGTGCTGCGCGAGCCGCTGGAATCCGGCCGCATCACGATCTCGCGTGCTGCGCGCCAGGAGGATTTTCCGGCGCGGTTTCAATTGATCGCAGCGATGAATCCCTGCCCCTGCGGCTACCTCGGCCACCATAATGCCAAGTGCCGCTGCACGCCGGACCAGGTCGCGCGTTACCGCTCCAGGATTTCCGGCCCGCTGCTGGATCGCATAGACCTGCAAATCGAAGTGCCCGCGCTGCCCGAATCCGAGTTGACCGCGGCGGCAAATGGCGAATCGAGCGCAGTGATTCGCATCCGCGTGGAAAACGCACGACAGCGGCAAATGCAGCGCCAGAACCAGCCCAACGCGCAACTTTCCACCAAGGAAATCGAGGCATATTGCACCACTGACGCGGCCGGAGAAGCCTTGCTCAAGCAGGCCATCACCAGGCTGGACCTGTCTGCGCGCGCCTACCATCGCATCCTGAAAGTCGGCCGCACCATCGCCGATATTGCGGGGGCAGACGGCATCAGCGCGGCGCATATCGCGGAAGCCGTGCAATATCGGCGCTTTGACAAAAACAGCTAGTCGGCATCGACTCCATCCATTCGGGAGCAGATCATGCACGAACTCGAAAGCTGGAAGGAAGAAAAAAACTCGGCTTACCTGTATCGCATCCTGTCGGATAGCGAATCCGGCACCGCACGTCAGTTGCTGTTCCTGGAGTTGGCGCATGAGGCAGATGAGCAGTCGGAGCTATGGGCCAAGGAAATACGCAAGTCAGGCCATGCGGTGCCGGCACGCTATATTCCCGGCAGGCGCGTCAAAACCGTAGCCTGGCTGATACGCAGGCTGGGGCCGCGCCGCATCAAACCGGTGCTGGCGGCGATGAAAATCCGTGGCATGGCCGTTTATTCCAGCCGACGGCCGATGAACCATCCGATGCCGCTGTCCGTAGACGATGTCGGCGCGAGTCACCGCGGCAAAGGCACCTCCGGCGGACTGCGCGCAGCGGTATTCGGCGTCAACGACGGCCTGGTTTCCATCGCGTTATTGATCATGGGGATAGCCGGCGCCACCAGCGCGAGCGCGACGATTCTGCTTACCGGTGTAGCCGGGCTCTTGGCGGGCGCGATCTCGATGGCCGCCGGCGAATGGATATCGATGCGTTCGCAGCGGGAAATGTTCGAATACCAGATCGGGCTGGAACGGGACGAGCTGGCGCAATATCCCGCCGAGGAAACCGAGGAACTGGCGCTGATCTACCAGGCGCGCGGCATGAACCGGGAAGAAGCCTACGCTATGGCCAAACGCATGATCGCCGACCCGGAGCTGGGGCTGGACACGCTGGCGCGCGAAGAGCTGGGCTTGAACCCGGACGAACTCGGCTCGCCCTGGCAGGCGGCGGTGTTCTCGTTCTTTTCCTTCATCTTCGGCGGGCTGATTCCGCTGCTGCCGTTCTTGCTCGAACTTGAGCGCCACCCTCTGCTGATCGCCGTTACGCTGTCTTGCATAGCCCTGTTCGTCGTCGGCGCGACCTTGTCGCTATTCACCGGCAGAGACGCGCTGTGGGGAGGTTTGAGGATGCTGTTGATCGGCAGCCTGGCGGGAGCAGCCACTTATTTTATCGGCAATTTCCTGGGTGCGAAAATCAGTTGAAGGCGACTACACGAACAGGCCAACGTCGGATGTCGGCAGAAAATCAGGTGCGCTTGCGGATAAAGAACGTGTACTCGCCTTCGCCTTCATTGAAGGACAGCAAATCGTTACCGGTCTGCTTGCAGAACGCCTGAAAATCCTTGACCGATCCGGCGTCGGTAGCTACCACCTTCAGCACCTGGCCGCCATTGATTTCGGCCAGCGCTTTCTTGCAGCGAAGAATAGGCAATGGGCAATTGAGCCCGCGCGCATTCAGTTCCTTATCGAATTCCATGCTGTTGTCCCATCAATTCCTGGCGGCAAACGGATAACCCGCATTGCCCCAGGCCATGACGCCACCGCGAAGATTGAATAAATTGTCGCGCCCCTGATTGGCTATGAACGCGCAGGCGTGGGCTGAGCGTATGCCGCTGTGGCAATAAAACACCACCGCGAGGTCATCGGCCAGTTCGTTCTGCATCGCCGGCAGCATGGGCAATGGAATATGCCGCGCGCCGCCGATCATACCGCGCGCCACCTCGTCGCCGTTGCGGACGTCCACCAGCAGTATCTGGCCTTGCGCGAGCATTGCCTGCAATTCGGAAGGGTCGATTTCTTTGTATCCGGCCATGACGTTATGGTAATCGTGCGGATAGCTCTTGGGAAGAAGGAGATGGTGGCCAGGGGCAGAATCGAACTGCCGACACGCGGATTTTCAATCCGCTGCTCTACCAACTGAGCTACCTAGCCAACCGCGACAACCGGACACGGCTGCCGAAAGCGGGGCATTATAGCAAAGCTCCCGCATTTTCAACATCACTTTTTTTGTTAAGTATTTGACCCGCACGGCACCGGCGTAGTGCAACGTCGCGTTAAAATTAGCATCGGCAAATAAATTTCATTTTTTACGAACCCTTATGTCACCCCACCCTTTCTTTCGCATCGACGCGCCTGACCAGGCAATAACAACATTATTGCAGTCCAAAGTCGACACCAAGACCAAACCGCATGGCGCACTCGGCCAGCTGGAAGCGCTGGCCGTAAAAATCGGCGCCATCCAGCAATCGCTCTCCCCCCGGCTGACGCGCCCGGCCATCCTGGTATTTGCCGGCGATCACGGCATCGTGGAAGAAGGCGTCAGCCTGTTTCCGCAGGAAGTCACGTATCAAATGGTGTTGAACTTCCTCGCCGGCGGCGCGGCGATCAACGTGTTTGCGCGCCAGAACGGCATGCTGCTCAGGGTGGTGGATGCCGGGGTGAAGGGCGAATTTGCCACCCACCCGGATCTGGTCGATGCGAAAATCGCGCACGGCACCGCCAATTTCCTGCGCGGCGCGGCGATGAGCGATGCGCAATGCCATGCGGCCATCGCCCGCGGTGCAGAGCTGGCCGCCGCCGAAATCGCCGCCGGCAGCAATGTGCTGGGTTTCGGCGAAATGGGCATAGGCAATACCACCAGCGCCGCGGCGCTGATGAGCGCGCTGTGCGGACTCGCGCCCGGATTGAGCACCGGGCGCGGCACCGGCCTGGACGCCGCCGGTGTAGAACGCAAGCGCCAAGTGCTGGAGCAGGCGCTAGCCTTCCATCGTCTGGATGCGACCGACCCGCTGCGGGTGCTGGCGGCGCTGGGCGGCTTCGAGATCGCGATGATGGTGGGCGCGATGCTGGGCGCGGCCGAGCGCGGCGCCTTGCTGCTGATCGACGGATTCATCACGACCTCCGCGCTGCTGGTAGCCTGCCGCATGTATCCGGCGATCCTCGACTACTGCGTATTTTCGCACCGCTCCGGCGAGGCGGGCCATGCCAGGCTGCTGGATGAACTGCAGGCCGCACCGCTGCTCGACCTCGGCCTGCGCCTGGGAGAAGGCACCGGCGCCGCGCTGGCCTACCCCATCGTGCTGGCCGCGGCCAACTTCCTCAATGAAATGGCCTCGTTCGAGTCGGCCGGAGTCAGCGAGCGCAGCCAGGCATGAAACGCGAGCTGCGCCTGTTTTTTACCGCGCTGAGCTTTTTCACGCGTATTCCCTGCACGGCATGGGCAGGCCAGGGGGCGGAAGACCTCAACCATGCCGCGCGCTATTTTCCGCTGGTAGGGGTGGTCATGGGCCTTGCCGCAGCGGGGGCCTATCTCGCCGCACGGCTGGCATGGCCGCAGGAACTGGCCGTGATCGCCGCGATGGCCGCCACCTTATGGCTCACCGGCGCCTTTCACGAAGACGGTCTGGCCGATGCCGCAGACGGCCTGGGCGGAGGCTGGACGCAACAGCAGGCGCTCACCATCATGCAGGATTCGCGCCTCGGCAGCTTTGGCGCGGTGGCCCTGTTCATGGGCTTGCTGACCAAATACGAAACCCTGATCCATCTCGCCCCCGCGCTGGTTCCCGCGGCCTTGATCGCCGGCCACGCTTTGAGCCGCTTGTGCGCGGTATTGGTGATTTCCACACAGTCGTATGTGCGCAGCCACGGCAAGGCCAAGCCGCTGGCGACAAAGCTGTCGATTGGCGAATTGGCGCTGGCCGCCATCTGCGGCACGCTGCCGCTGGCCTTGCTGCCGCCGTACCTGTGGTGGGCATTGGTGCCGGTGTTGCTGGTCTGGGTATGGTTTGGCAGATTACTGCAACGACGGCTGGGCGGCTATACCGGCGATTGCCTGGGCGCGATGCAACAGTTGTGCGAGCTGGCTTTTTATCTGGGGCTGCTGGGGTTGAGCGCCTGATGGAACTCTACCTGGTGCGCCACACCACGCCGGATGTTGTCACAGGCATCTGTTACGGCCATGCGGAACTCGATGTGTGCGCCGGTTTTCAGCGCGAGGCCGAAGCAGTGCGCGGCAAATTGGCGGGCCTTGCGCCGACCGCGTTTTACACCAGCCCACAACTGCGCTGCCGAAAACTGGCCGAAGCGCTGGCGTTCGGCGAGCCGCAAGCCGACGACCGGCTCAAGGAAATGCATTTCGGCGAATGGGAAATGCAGCCTTGGGATGCGATACCGCGCGCTGCGCTCGACCGCTGGGGCAGCCGTTTCGTGGAAGAGGCGCCGCCCGGCGGCGAATCGTTCAACGACCTCTACCGCCGCGCCAGCGCCTTTTTTGCCGAGTGCGCCGCCCGGCATCGCGGGCCGGTGGTGGCCGTGACCCATGCCGGCGTCATCCGCTCGCTGCTGGCACATGCGCTCAACCTGCCGTTGCAGCACGTGCCCAACTTTCACCTGGATTTCGGCGGCGTCACCAAGCTGATGATGTCCGCCCCCTACATCAAAGTCGCCTATGTCAACCGTTGATTGCCCCGCGCTGCTGGTCGCCGCGCCCTCCTCCGGCTCAGGCAAAACCAGCGTCACCGCCGCTCTGGCGCGGCATTTTGCACATCAAGGCAAGCGCGTACGGGTGTTCAAGACCGGGCCGGACTTCATCGACCCAGGCATTCTCGAATGCGCCAGCGGCGCGCCGGTGTACCAGCTTGATTTATGGATGGTGGGCGAGATGGAATGCCGGCGGCTGTTGGCCGCAGCCGCGCGCGCAGCCGACCTGATCCTGATCGAGGGCGCGATGGGCCTGTTCGACGGCACGCCGAGCAGCGCCGATCTGGCAGCACATTTCGGCATCCCGGTGCTGGCGGTGATCGACGCTTCCGCCCAGGCGCAGACTTTCGGCGCCCTGGCCTGGGGCCTGGCGAGCTACCGCTCCGGGCTGCCTTTCGCCGGCGTGCTGGCGAACCGCGTCGGCGGCCCCGGCCATGCCGACATGCTGAAAACCAGCCTGCCGGGCACCATCCAATGGTTGGGCTGGATGCCACATGAGCGCGAAGCCGGTTTGCCCGAGCGCCATCTTGGGCTGGTGCTGGCGGATGAACAGCACGATCTCAACGCCAAGCTTGACCAACTGGCCGGCGCACTGGTGCTGGATGACGCACTGCAGCCTGCGCCGGCAAGATTCGCCGTCCCGGATATCGCTGCCCCGCCGTTGCTGCTGCAAGGCAGGCATATCGCGATTGCGCGCGATCAAGCCTTCGCTTTTATCTACCGCGCCAACCTCGACCTGCTGAGCGCGCTGGGTGCGACGCTGGAATTCTTTTCGCCGCTGGCGGACAGCCGGCTGCCGCAAGCCGATGCCTACTATTTTCCCGGCGGTTATCCGGAGCTGCATCTGGATGGTTTGTCAGCAAACACCGGCCTGCGAGACAACCTGCGTGCCGCCCATGCCACAGGCAAGCCCATCCTGGCCGAATGCGGCGGCATGATGGCGCTGTTCGACGCGATTACCGATATCGAAGGGCGTCGCAGGCCGGCATGGGGCTTGCTGCCCGGCGAAGTCAAAATGCAGGCGCGCTTGGGCGGCTTGGGCCTGCAAAGTATCGGCCTGCCGGAGGGGACGCTGCGCGGCCATACCTTCCATTATTCGACGACTGAAACGTCCCTGGCTCCGCTCGTCACCGCCGTTAAACAATCCGGTACCGAGGGCGAAGCGGTGTATCGCCGTGGCCGCCTGACGGCGTCTTACCTGCACACTTACTGGCCCTCCAACCCCCAAGCCGCGGCCGCGCTGTTCCTACCATGAGCGATTTCAGCGACAACGACAAAGCCGCTATCTACCGCGTCATCGCCGAACGCCGCGACATGCGCCACTTCAAGCCCGATCCGATAGATGCCAGCGTGCTGCAACGCCTGCTCGCCGCCGCGCACATGGCTCCCAGCGTGGGTCTGATGCAGCCGTGGCGCTTCATTCGCATCACCGACAGCGCTTTGCGACACCGGATCCACGCGCTGGTTGAAGAAGAACGCATCGCCACCGCACAGGCGCTGGCCGAGCGCGAAGACGAATTCATGCGTCTCAAGGTGGAAGGCATACTTGATTGCGGCGAGCTGCTCGTTGCGGCGCTGCCGGACCAGCGCGAACAGCACATCTTCGGGCGCCGCACGCTGCCGGAAATGGATCTGGCCTCGATGGCCTGCGCGATCCAGAATTTATGGCTCGCGGCGCGCGCCGAAGGGCTGGGGGCGGGCTGGGTCTCGCTGTTCGATCCGCAGCGACTGGCCGCATTGCTGCATATGCCGCCCGATGCCAAGCCATGCGCCGTGCTCTGCATCGGCCACGTGGAAGCTTTTTATCCGCGCCCGATGCTGGAACAGGAAGGCTGGGCGCAGCGCAAGCCATTGCAGGCGATGGTGTCGGAGAACGGCTGGAGCGGCGTGGAAGAAAAGTAACTTACCACCACTCGCGGATAATTTTAACCAGCGTATCCAGGCCATCCGTCAGCGCCGCCGGGCCGGGCTGCAGTATCAGCGGCGACTTCACCTCGAACACCTGCCCGTTTTTCACCGCCGGGATAGCCTCCCAGCCCGGTCTTGCCGCAACCTGCCGGGGCTGGAATTTCTTGCCGCACCAGGAACCGACGATGATATCCGGCTGGCGCCTCACCACTTCCTGCGGGTCGGCAATGATGCGGTCGCCGGCCAGCGGCCGTTGCGCGAGTTCGGCGAAACAATCTTCGCCGCCGGCGATCGCGATTAATTCCGACACCCAGCGAATGGCGGAAATCATCGGTTCGTCCCATTCCTCGAAATACACTTTTGGCCTGCGCGGCAATTTGGCAGAGGCTGTTTTTATCGCCCCCACGCGCTCTGCCAGCTGTTGCGCCAATTGCCGACCTTTTTCCGGCTCGCCCACCAGCGCACCTAGCGTCGCCACCATGCGCAGGATGCCGTCCACGCCACGATGGTTGAACACATAGACCTCGACACCCGCCTTGACCAGATCGCGGGCAATGTCGGCCTGCAGATTGGAAAAACCCAGCACCAGGTCCGGCTCAAGATCGAGGATGGCATCAATCTTCGCGCTGGTGAACGCGGAGACTTTGGGCTTTTCCTTGCGTGCCTGTGGCGGCCGCACGGTGAAACCGGAGATGCCGACGATGCGATCCTGCTCGCCCAGCAGATACAGCGTTTCGGTGGTTTCTTCGGTAAGGCAGACGATGCGTTCAGGGTAGGTAATAGCCATGGTTTGAATTTCAGTTGGGCTTGAGTTCCAGTTGAGAAAGTGCCGCTGCCAGCCGCACCCATTCGGGCTCGGTGCCTGGCAGGCCGAAACGCAGCGCTGCCGGGGCGGTGAACAGCCGGACAAGTACGCCCTGCCGGGCGAACTGTGCGTGTATTTTTGCCGCGCCGGCAGCGGGAACATACTGAAACAGGGCGGTGCCGCCCGCGGGTTGCAGGCCATGCCGGCCCAACAACGCGGCCAACCGCGTCGAGCTTTGCTTGAGCTGGAAACGTGCCCGCTGCTGCCATGCCCGGTCTTGCAATGCCTCGCGGGCGGCCCAGCGGCTGGGGTTGGCCAACGGCCAGGGGCCCAGTGCGGTTTGCAGCGATTGCATCAGACCGGGCCAGGCCAGCACAAACCCGGCGCGTATGCCGGCCAGCCCGAAGAACTTGCCCAGCGAACGCAGAATCACCAGCCCCGGCAATCCGGCCTGCCCCGCCAGGCTATGTTCCGGCGCGACATCCACGAATGCCTCGTCCACCACCAGCCAGCCGCCGCGCGCCGCCAAAGCGACATGCCACGACATCAGCGTAGCGGCCGGAAACAGCCTACCGGTGGGATTGTTGGGGTTGACCAGCACGACGACATCGACATCGCTGCCGACATCATCAGTAAGCATGCCACCATCCAGTTCCACGATGGCATGGCCGGCACGCTGCCACGCCCGGCCGTGCTCGGCATAGGTCGGGGTAAGCAAACCGACGCGGCCCGGCGGGCGCAAATACGGCAAAGCCTGAATCGCCTGTTGCGAACCCGCTGTCGCAATCAGGCCGGCCGCGCCGTAGTAGGCAACGGCGGCCGGCAGCAGGCCGTCTTCGTCTTCCGGCAATTGGCGCCAGACGTCCAGCGGCAAGCCGGGCACCGGCCAGCCTTGGGGATTGATGCCGGTGGAAAGATCGAGCCAGTCCGCCGGCGGAATACCGTATGTTTGCGCTGCGGCGATCAGCCGCCCGCCGTGCTCAAGCATACAGCAGCCCTCCTGCCAGCAAGGCCAGCGCAAGCCACAGCCATACGCCATGGCGAACCAGACGCAAGGCTCGACCGATATCGTCCGCAATCGGCGCTGGTCCGGCGCCCAGCACCGGCCGTTCGTGCCATTCACCCTGATAGCGCGCCGCACCGCCCAAGCGCACGCCAAGCGCTCCGGCCCCCGCTGCCATCACCGGCCCGGCGTTGGGGCTGTCCCAGGCCGGCGCCTGCCGCCGCCAGCAAGTGAGCGCAAGACGGGTCTCGCCCAGCAAGGCATAGGTCAGTGCGGTCAGCCGCGCCGGAACGTAGTTCAACGCATCGTCGAAGCGCGCTGCCGCCCAGCCGAAATACAGCAAGCGCGGCGTGCGGTAGCCCCACATCGCGTCCAGCGTGTTGGCCAGCCGGAACATCAATGCGCCTGCGCCGCCGGCGACGAGAAACCAGAAAATGGCGCCGAATACGCCGTCGTTGCCATTCTCCAGTACCGATTCGGTAGCGGCGGGCACCGGGTCGATTGCGGCGGAGTCGCGGCTCACCATCATGCTGGCGCGGTGGCGCGCGCCGGCCTCGTCGCCCGCAGCCAGCGCTTTGGCAACGGCGTTGGCATGATCATGCAGGCTCTTATGGCCGATGGCGAAATAAAGCAACAGCATATCCGTCACCGGTCCAAGCAATGGCTGCTTTCCCAGCCAGGCGGCGAACAGGACTGCCGGCAGCAATAGCATGGCAACGGCGAGCAAGCCGGTGATGCGTTGCAAGCGGTGCGCCTGCCTGGATGGCGGGTTAAGCCCGACTTCCATGCGGTTGACGATATTGCCGAAGCCAACCAGTGGATGAAAACGGCGCGGCTCGCCCAGCCAGAAATCCAGCATGACGGCGGCAAACAGGACCAGCGGGGCTGTGGGATAATTGCTCAATGACATACGCGAGCCTGATGGTGCAAGGCACCACCTCCGATGCCGGCAAAAGTACGCTGGTAGCGGGCCTGTGCCGGGCGCTGTACCGGCGCGGCGTGCGGGTGGCGCCGTTCAAGCCGCAGAACATGGCGCTGAATTCCGCGGTCACCGCCGATGGCGGCGAAATCGGCCGGGCGCAGGCGGTACAGGCGATGGCTTGCGGCCTCGAGCCGCATTCCGACATGAACCCGGTACTGCTGAAGCCCAGCAGCGACACCGGCGCACAGATTATCCTGCAAGGCCGCGTTGCCTGCAATCTGGAAGCGGGCGCTTACCTCGACTACAAACCGCTGGCGATGCGGGCGGTAATAGATTCCTGGCAGCGGCTGACGGCGCGATACGATTGCCTGCTGGTGGAAGGTGCGGGCAGCCCGGCCGAAATCAACCTGCGCGAGGGCGACATCGCCAACATGGGCTTTGCCGAAGTGGCCGACTGTCCGGTCATCCTCGTCGCGGACATCGACCGCGGCGGCGTATTCGCGCACTTGGTGGGCACCTTGGCGTTGCTGTCCGAGTCGGAACAGGCGCGGATCAAGGGTTTCGTCATCAACCGCTTTCGCGGCGACATCGCTTTGCTGCAGCCCGGCCTCGACTGGCTGGAAGCCTATACCGGCAAGCCGGTGCTGGGCGTGCTGCCGTACCTGCATGGCTTGCATCTTGAAGCCGAAGACGCCATCGCTGCCGGGCCCAATCTCGCCAAGCCGCAGGCCGCGCTGAAAATTGCCGTGCCGGTATGGCCGCGCATCAGCAACCATACCGATTTCGATGCGCTGCGCCTGCATCCGCAGGTGGGCCTGCGCTTTGTCGGTCCCGGCGCAGCCATGTCGGAGGCCGATCTCATCATCCTGCCCGGCAGTAAAAATGTACAGGCCGATCTGGCCTTCCTGCGCGAACAGGGCTGGGATATCGCCATTCAGCGCCATTTGCGCTATGGCGGAAAACTGCTGGGGATTTGCGGTGGCTTCCAGATGCTGGGCGTGCAACTGCACGATCCGCAAGGGCTGGAAAATTCGCCCGGCACGACAGCCGGGCTGGGCTGGCTGGACATGCAAACCACCTTGATGCCGGAAAAACAGCTGCGGCGCGTGCAGGGCATGTTGCAGCCCGGCGGGGAAACGGTGGAAGGCTACGAGATTCATCTGGGCGTGAGCGAAGGTCCGGCGCTGGAACGGCCTCTGGTACATTTGGAGCATGGCTGCGACGGCGCAGTGTCTGAAGATGAGCAGATTATCGGCACCTATCTGCACGGCTTGTTCGACCACCCCGAAGCCTGCCGGGGCTTGTTGCGCTGGGCAGGATTGGCCGAGGCCGAAAGCACGGATTACCGGCAGCATAGACTGGATGAACTGGATCGTCTGGCGCAGGCAGTGGAAACGCACCTCGACATGCCCCGCATTCTGCAGTTGCTTAGCCTTTGAGCTGTAGCGGCAAGCCTGCAGCGATAAAGGTCACATGCTCGCACGCAGCAGCCACGGCCTGATTCAACCGGCCCTGCTCATCCTGGAAGCGGCGGTTGATTTCCCCCAGCGGCACGATGCCCATGCCGACTTCATTGCTCACCAGGACAATTTTCCCGGCAAAGGTCGGCAACAGTTCCAGCAGCAAAGCCCGCTCCGCCGTCCAGCTTCCTTCCTGCGGCGATTTGCAGTCCGGGCATATCCATTGCGCCAGCCACAGCGTGAGGCAATCGACGACCACGCATTGGCCGGACTTGGCATGTGCTTTGAGAGTATCGGCCAGGTGAAAGGGCTCCTCGACAATGCGCCAGTGGTCCGGGCGGCGTTCCTGATGATGCCGTACCCGCGCGGCCATTTCATCATCCCACACCTGAGCGGTGGCGATATAGGTAACAGGCAGGCCTGTGCATATCGCCAGCCTTTCGGCATAAGCGCTTTTGCCGGAGCGGGCGCCTCCGAGAATGAGTTCTCTCATAGCTTTACCATTCCACTCCGGGCATCGCCTGCACCCCCGCTTCAAACGCATGCTTGATAGGCGTCATGTCGGTGACGGTATCCGCCAGCGCAACCAGCTCCGCCGGCGCCGCCCGCCCGGTGACCACCACGTGCTGCATGGACGGTCGCGCCACCAAATCGTCCAGCACGGTATCGAGGTCCAGGTATTTGGATTTCAGGACGATATTCAGTTCGTCCAGTACGACCAGACCAATCGCCGTGTCTTGCAAGTGCGTCCTGGCAACTTCCCAGCCTTGCTGCGCCGCGGCAATGTCGCGCTCGCGGTTTTGCGTTTCCCAGGTAAAACCTTCGCCCATCACGTGCCAATCGACGCTGGGGTTTTGCTTGAAGAAGGCTTCCTCACCGGTATCGGAGCGGCCTTTGACGAACTGCACCACGGCGGTTTTCATGCCATGCCCCAGCGCACGGGCCAGCAACCCGAAGGCGGCGGTGGATTTGCCCTTGCCGTTGCCGGTATTCACCAGCAACAGGCCACGCTCGATATTGGCAGCTTCGATCTTGCTGTCGATCAGCGCTTTTTTGCGTGCCATGCGGGCAGCATGGCGCCGGTTGAGATCGGTGCCGCTCAAGCGTTGCGCGCTTGATACTGGCCGGCGATCAGCATCAGCGCATGTTGCGCCGCCCAGGCCACGGCCAGGTACATCAGGGTATAGCCAAGATAAGCCGGATAGTATTCCCAGCCGTGCTGCATGACTTCCCACAGCGAAGCTTGCGGGTAGCGGCCGGAGAACAGGTAGAAGCTATCGGTCGAAATCAGGAACGCCATCGTGGTAGTCAGGAATGCCACGCCGGCATATGCCAGCGGCGCAAAGGCATTGGCACGTTTCGCCAGCCAGCGTCCACCCATCCACAAGGTCGCATAGGTCGGCAGCAATGCCCAGTAAGCGGGCGACAGGCAATAGCTGGACACACCGTCCACCCCAATGGCATAGGCATCGACCGCCACCGCGGTCATCATCATCAGCGCAAACCAGGCGCCCCGCCGCAGGAAAATACCGCCCAGCAGCATGCAAGCCAATGTCGCATCCGGCAGACTGGAACCGGTGTCGACGTGGCTGCCGCGCGTGAGCACCATCAGGATCAGCAGTATTGCGGCAATGGCTAGCGGTTTTCTGGCTTGGTAAAACATGGGGGCTCTCTCCTTTGATTGAACCCGCCCTGACCGGGCGGGAAGGTTCATTGATGAATCATATCATTTTGGCGCGTAACGCAGGCCGACGAACAGGTTGGTTCCCGGCGTGTTGAAATCCGGCGCGTTCGGGGCGAAGCTGTTGGCGGTGGTGGCGAGTGCGTATTTGCGGTCGAACAGGTTGTTGAGTCTGGCATTGATCGACCAGTCGTCTCCCAGCTTATAGGCGGCGGTGAGATTGACCAGCGCATATCCGTCGAGCTTGAAAGCATTGGCGGCATCGTTGTAACGCTTGCCGCTGGCAACCACTTCACCGGCCACCTCCGCCTGGCCCATGGTCTTGCCCAGCCAAAGGGCTGCGTGCTGGCGTGCCCGGCGCACCAGTTGCTTGCCGGTATCATCGTCTTTCGGATCCTGAAAGTCGACATTGGCCCGCAGGTGATAACTATCAAACCAGCCCTCGTAAGCTATGGTCAAGCCCTGGATGGTGGCCGATCCGACATTGGTGGGGAAATCCGCAGGCAACCCCTGGCAGCACACCAGCAGATTGCTGATTTCGTTGCGATAAGCGGTAGCCGAAACGCGGTGATGGCCCTGATCGAACACCACCGAGATTTCCTTGTTGCGCGAGGTTTCCGGCTTGAGATTGGGGTTGCCCCGATAGGAAAAGCCGAAGCCGAAATCCTGAAACGGCCAGTACAGGTCGTTGAAGGTCGGCGCGCGGAAAGCTGTGCCGTAGTTACCCGTCACGCGCCAGAACTGGTTGAACTTGTATCCATAACCAATATTGCCGGTGTCGTGCCGGCCGAACTGCGAGTTATCATCGCGGCGGATGCCGGCATGGAACGCGTGCGGCCCTTGTTCCAGCAAATAGCTCGCTAGCCAACCGTTGTTGCGGCGGCGGTTCTTGGAAAATGCGGTATTGCCGACCACATGATCTTCGAGGCGGTCATAAGCCAAAGCCAGCACGCCCAGCGGCAAGGACAGATCGTTCTGCCATGAATACTGGCGCTGGTAGGTACGCAGAGCGGAGGTGCCGAAACTACCCACGCTCACCAGATCATCCATGCTTTCGCCCAGCTTGAGCTGACTCAACCAGCCGGCCATAAACTGATTTTTGCTGGTGACGGCAAAACTGTGCTGCTTCATGTCCTGGAAAGCGGTGAAATTGTTGTCGTCGAAATCGCTGTGGCCGTCGCTGCGGAAAAATTGCAGTCCGATTTCATGCCCTAGCGCCAATGTTTGCGTCAGGTGGCCGGAAACCGTCAGGTTGCGGTAACCATCGTCGTCCGCATCGCGTCCGATTTTGGTCCGCAGCGAGGAAATCCCGTCCGTGGCCAGCGAACTCACATTGAGTGCGAAGCGGGTATTGTCAGCGGCCCCGCTCAGACTGGCCGCTCCTTCTCGCGTGTTGTAACTGCCATACCCGGCATAGGCGCTGAGGTGCGGCTTGCCTGCCCCTTGCCGGGTAAAAATCTGGATCACGCCACCCACGGCATCCGAGCCATACAGGCTAGAAACCGCGCCGCGCACGATTTCGATGCGCTCGATCTGTTCCGGAGAAATCTGGTTGAAAGCAGTGGTGCCAAGAGTGGCAGATCCTAAGCGCATGCCGTCAATCAGTACCACTACTGCTTGTGAACTGGTGCCGCGCAAATGCACATTGGCAGTGGCGCCCGGTCCACCATTGGATTCGATTTCGACGCCAGGCATGGTGCTCAGCAACTCGACCAGCGTCGATTGGCCCGCATGTTCTATTTCTTCGCGCTCGATCACCGAAACATCCGCCACCACGCTCTCGCGTGATTGCGGAACGCGACTGGCGGTGACGACAACGTCATCGGAATAGATGGTTTCGTGAGCGTAAAGCGGAAAAGATGCCAGCAAGCCGATCAGGCTTACCAAAGTAGTTTTTTTCATGGGAACTCCCTTTGGGCATGCGACCCCGCATGCCAAATCAAAAACGGAAACACCAAAGGGAAAGGGATCAAGGGAGGAAATGGCTGACATGCACCTTCCCGGCCTGAACACCGTCACCCCGCGGTATTTCCAACGTGGTCGGCAGGCCGGTCTCCGGGCTCGCGAGTTTTGATTCATCGCCTTCCCAAGCTTTTTCAGCCCAGTGGCATGTGATGAATCCGCACTCACTTACCGTTGCGGGGGCAGCACAGGCATTCAACCTGTTTCCCGTTTCATCTTTTTCTTCTGAACGAAGATTAAGACACCTGACAACGTGACCGAATTGTAAGTTAGGCAGGGCTGAAGAGCAAATTAAACTTCCTCAGTAACGTACTGTAATACTTTCAAAAATTATCGTTAACGGTTGACCTGACTGGCTTTTCCCACTTATAGTTGCGCCATGGAAACCGATTTGAAAGCTCTGGAAAGCAAACTGGCGCAGTTTATCGCCCTTTGCCAGCATCTCAAGAGCGAGAATCATCAACTTCGCCAGGAGCTTGCCCAGGCGCAAAGCGATACCCGTTTGCTGAAGGACAATATGGCACAAGCCCAGAATCGATTGCAAAACATTATCGAGCAATTGCCTGAAGGGTCGCTATGAGTGAAGTCAAAGGCCTGGATGTTTCCATCATGGGGCGCGAATTCCGCGTGGCGTGCCCGGAGGACGAGCAGGAAGAGCTGCTGGCTTCGGTGTCGTATCTCGACCGCAAGATGCGCGAGATCCGCGATTCCGGAAAAGTGATCGGCGTCGAGCGCATCGCCATCATGGCAGCCCTCAATATCGCCCATGAACTTCTCACCACCCGCAGCGGCGGATTTGACATCGGTGACTTCAAGCGTAGAATCGGTGCCATGCAGGAACAGCTTGATCAGGCGTTGCTGGATCAGGAAAAGCTGTTTTAAAGGTTTCGGCGAGAATAATTCCGCCAAAGTTTTCCCTGCGGTGTTCGTTACGGCCCAGATTCCTTGAACCAATATTAAGCAATCGGTTGTGGCCACTTCGAGCGCTGTTGTGCGTGCCCCCAGCGGGCGTGCCTGAAGTGCTCCGGTCGCGACCCCCTGACGCCTAGCGTTCAGGATACGGGTACGGACGGCACCAGCGGGGAATTTCCATTTTTATCTTACTTACGCTGAGCCGATAGCTCATTAGGTTAATCAAAACATGCAGTGGGAAGTCGTCATCGGGCTGGAAACGCATACCCAGCTTCAAACCAATACCAAGATTTTTTCCGGCGCCTCCACCGCATTCGGCGCAGCCCCCAATACCCAAGCCTGCGTGGTGAGCATCGCACTGCCCGGAGTGCTGCCGGTGCTGAACAAGGAAGCGGTGCGCTGCGCCGTCAAGTTCGGGCTGGCGATCAATGCCGAAATCGCGCCGCGCTCGGTGTTCGCCCGCAAGAACTACTTCTACCCCGACCTGCCCAAGGGCTACCAGATCAGCCAATACGAGCTGCCGGTTGTGGGTAAGGGCTCGCTGACCATACAGGTCGGCGATGCCGAAAAAACTATCCGCATCACCCGCGCCCATCTGGAAGAAGATGCCGGAAAATCCCTGCACGAGGATTTCCACGGCATGACCGGCATCGACCTCAATCGCGCCGGCACGCCGCTCCTGGAAATCGTCACCGAGCCCGATATGCGCTCCGCTGCCGAGGCCGTGGCCTATGCCAGGAAACTGCACGAACTGGTGCAATGGATAGGTATTTGCGACGGCAACATGCAGGAGGGCTCGTTCCGCTGCGACGCCAACGTCTCGGTGCGTCCCAAGGGCTCGGACAAATTGGGCACACGGCGCGAAATCAAGAATCTCAACTCCTTCCGTTTTCTGCAGCAGGCCATTGAATACGAAACGCGCTGGCAGATCGAAACGCTGGAAGACGGCGGCACGATCCAGCAGGCCACCGTGCTGTTCGACCCCGACACCGGCGAAACCCGCGCCATGCGCAGCAAGGAAGAAGCCAACGACTACCGCTACTTTCCGGATCCCGACCTGCTGCCGCTGGAGGTGACGGAAGATTACATCGCGGAAGTAAAGCGCACCATGCCGGAACTACCGGAAGCAATGAAGGCGCGCTTCGAGCAGGAATACGGCCTCTCCGCCTATGACGCCGGCACGATTACCGCTTCGCGCGCAATGGCCGATTATTTCGTTGCCGCAACCGCTGCATTCGGTGGCGAGGCCAAGCTGGTGGCCAACTGGGTGATGGGCACGCTAGCCGCCAAACTGAACGAAGAAGGCGAGGACATCGCCGCTTCGCCGCTAACGCCGAATCAACTGGCCGGGCTGCTCAAGCGCATTCAGGACGGCACCATCTCCGGCAAAATTGCCAAGGAAGTGTTCGACGCGATCTGGGCGGGTGAAGGCGACACCGATAGCATCATCGAGCAAAAAGGCTTGAAGCAGATTTCCGATTCCGGCGCCATCGAGAGCATCGTCGACCAGGTGCTGGCGGCCAGTGCCGCCATGGTGGCCGAGTACAAGGCCGGCAAGGAAAAGGCGTTCAACGGTCTGGTGGGCCAGGTGATGAAAGCCAGCAAGGGCAAGGCGAACCCGGCCCAGGTCAACGAGATTCTCAAGAAGAAACTGGCCTGATACTGCGCCACGCCGCCAGCTTTTTATCGGCCGTAATCGCTGCGTTGGCCGGGCTGGTCGAAGGCAGCCTCGCCAGTTCGACACCCTGTAAATTTACACTCCCCAAACTCAGACCTGGCAACGCATACCTGCGGAAAGCCTGTTCGGCTTTGGCGCCGTTAAAATAAACCCGGCTGATTTGCCGATGCCGGGCGAAGAAACCGGCGAAATCGTTAGCAATGATGGAGGCTTCGACGATATCCGCATCCAGCGCACTTTCCCGGTAGCACTCTTTCAGCACGTCCCATAACGCCACGCCGTTTTCCTGCAGCGTCAGCAAACGCGCGTCATAAGGCAGCTCGGGGCCGGCGCCGAACAGTTCGCCCATGATGCGCCAGAACAGGTTGTGCGGATGGGCGTAGTATTGCCGCCGGGCGAGCGAGATCTTGCCGGGCATGGAGCCCAGGATCAGCACCTTGGCGTCGGCGCGCGCCACCGGCGCGAAACTGCGGACGATCATGCCTTCGCGCTCAGACTCCGTAGGCGGCGCGGTATTGCTCGATCGCGGGCTTGAATTCCGCCAGCTGCGGCGCACCGTCCAGATAGCGGATCAAATCCGCCAACCCGGCGATGTTGACGACCGGAATGCCGTATTGCTGCTGCACTTCCTGCACCGCCGACAGGGCGCCCTGGCCGCGCTCCTGCCGGTCCAGCGCGATGGCGACGGCGCAGGGCACGGCACCGCTGGCGCGGATCAGCTCCACCGATTCGCGCACCGAGGTGCCGGCCGAAATCACGTCGTCCACGATCAGCACCCGGCCCTGCAACGGCGCGCCGACGATGGTGCCGCCTTCGCCGTGGTCCTTGGCTTCCTTGCGGTTGTAGGCGTAGGGCACGTTGCGGCCCCGGCGCGCCAACGCAATGGCGATGCTGGCGGCGAGCGCGATGCCCTTGTAGGCCGGACCGAACAGCATGTCGAATTGCACACCGGATTCGAGAATCGCGGCAGTGTAAAACTCGCCCAGCCTGAGCAGGCTATCGCCGTCGTTGAACAGCCCGGCATTGAAAAAATACGGGCTCAGGCGCCCGGCCTTGGTCTTGAATTCGCCGAAGCGAAGCACTTGTTTCTGGACGGCAAAGCGGATGAACTCGCTGCTGAAATCGCTCATGAAAAATCCTAATGAAAATCCTGATTACTCTTTGTCTGGAATATATTTGCTGGCGTTGCGCACCAGCCGGATATAGGTAGTAGGTGCACTGAGGATGTTGCGCACGATTTCGATCGGCACCGCCAGGCATACATTCCCTTGCGCGGATGGTGCGGTACCGAAAACGATGCCGATGAGGCGGCCCTGATCGTCGAACAGCCCGCCGCCGGACGAGCCGGGCTGGCAGTAGTTGGTAGTAAACAACGCATCCTCGCCGTGCAAGGGGGCCTTGCGCAGAAAAAATCCATCCGAGGCCGTCAGCCGGCCGGCGGGAAAACCGATGGAATATGCCCTCGCAGCCGCGTCCAGCTCCGACCTGCCCGCCAGCGCGACCGATTTGCCCTTGGCCGACGGCGCATACAACAGGCAAATATCGTGGTCTTCGTCGTAGGCGTATTTCTGCACCGCAAAAACTTCGCGCGTTTGCACATTGGCGACGCGCATGCTGTCTTTGGTATATTGTTTGGCGTCGCGGAACACATGGCAGTTGGTGACGATTTTACCCGGTGCGAGCTGCATGCCGGAACCCAGCGCCTCGTGGTGATAGCCATCGGCGAAGATCAGGAACGAGGACGCAGCGAACTGGCCGTAATCCACAGCCGCCGCAGTGAACGGTACAAACAGCGCCAGCGCTAAAAGTCTAAGCAATGCCATGGCGAGATTTTATTCCACTTTGCAACAAACTATAGCCTAAGACTCAAATACTATATGCTAAAAATCATCAGCCTTAACCTCAATGGTATCCGCTCCGCCACCCGCAAAGGGCTCTTCCGGTGGCTGGAAAAACAGGATGCCGACATCATCTGCACGCAGGAACTTAAGGCGCAGGCGCCCGATATGACGCGCGAAATGCTGCAGCCGGGCAATCTGTTCGGCTATTTCCATTACGCGGAAAAGAAGGGTTACAGCGGGGTCGGCATCTACAGCAAAAAACAGCCGGATGCCATTATCGAAGGGCTGGGCATCCCGGATATCGACGCCGAAGGACGCTATATCGAAGCGCAGTTCGGAAATTTAAGCGTGGTTTCGGTCTATCTGCCCTCCGGCTCCAGCGGCGAGGAGCGGCAGGCAGTCAAGTTCAGCTTTCTGGAGCGCTTTTACCCGCACCTGCAGAAACTGCGCAACAGCGGTCGTGAAGCCATCATTTGCGGCGACTGGAATATTGCCCACCAAGCCATCGACCTCAAGAACTGGAAAGGCAATCAGAAGAATTCGGGTTTTCTGCCGGAAGAGCGTGCCTGGATGACGCAGGTGCTGAACGATGGCTGGATGGATACCTACCGCAGCCTCTACCCTGATGCCACCGACGCCTGCTATACCTGGTGGAGCAATCGCGGGCAGGCCTGGGCCAAGAACGTGGGGTGGCGTATCGACTATCAAATTGCGACTTGTGGAATAGCTGCTACGGTAAAGAAAGCGGAGATTTATAAATCCGAGCGATTTTCAGACCACGCCCCGTTGATTGTCGATTACGACTTCAATTCCTGAATTTGGTAATGCCAATATCAATGGCTGATATCGGCGGCCAAGAACGGACAGTCGTGTCTCTGGCTCAATGCATTGATTATTTTCCCTTAAGTTTTACGGACGGTTTAAACGGTCTTCAGTCCAAATACTTGTCTAGTCCTACGATTTTCCGCTCTCAGTGAAGGCTCTGGCCTCCTCGGCCAGAGAGACGATGTCTTTGCTTGTTGAAATAACCCCCCACTCCTTCATCAAACGGCCCCGCAGCTCGTAAGAACTGGCTTGGCCGGATTCAACCAAAGCCGTGATGCGATTAGCGGGAAGCTTCATGACAAGATGACCGTTGTGCAGTTTAGCGAAGACCTTGCCATTGATCCGCAAACAGTCAAACCCGAATAGCGTTGCCCGCTCAACCGGGTATTCGGTATGGGGTGTGGCGTAAAACGATACCAACTTCGTAAATGATTTTTCGCCATGCGACAGAGCGCTATCGCCTTTTTTAATTTCGCTGGTGCTTGCAATCATCATTTTCTCTCCGGATGCAGTGCGAGTTCAGTGACCGATTGTGCGGATTGCGGCCAGAAGATCAGCGGGCTCCTGCCTCCTCATGTAATCCGCATCGAGGAAGCTGTAGCTGACGATTCCGTTCTTGATAATGAAGGTTGCAGGGACTGGCAATACCCATTCGCCGTTAACCGAATCCAGGTCAAGGTTCAGCTTCAGGTAGACATTCCTGACATTCCCATCTACTGCAAAGGCAATCCCAAGTTGCCGGGCAAGTCTATTATTTTCGTCCCACAGGAATTTGAAATTTGCGTTAGCTGCCTTCTTTGTTTCCAGCTGGAATGATGGTTTTTCCGGAGCAATCGCGAACAGCCGGGTATTCTCGGCTGCGAATTCCTGCGCATATCTCTCCAGTGCAACAAGTTCAAGATGGCAATACGGACACCAGCCTCCTCGATAGAATTTCACAATGAGATTTTTATCGTGCCAGTACTCGCTTGCCTTGATCATTTTCGACTCGTTGTCCTGCAGGATAAAATCTGGAAATGCATCCCCGGCCTTTGGAGCATTGGACGCAAAACTCTCCTCGATAAGCCGCTCGATCAGGTTCCTGAATGAATCGATATAGCCAGCAGGAAGTCTCTCATAGGCACCCGCTGTGAATTGGCGTATTTCTTCGGTTAAGGTTGTCATGTTGGTATCCTTAGTTTGGTTCATTTGCTTGTCACGAGCTATCAATTGCTCATGCGATCCGGCGAAAGTTGCCGCCCTTGCCACCTAGTTGCTTCTTCAGATTTGCAAACCCCATGTTGAGCATCATCGGCATCATGCGCGCAGCCATGAAGCGCATCATGCCGGGCAGCCAGTCGAAGTGCGTCCGGAAAATGAACTTGCTGCCCCCGTTGCCATCGGGCTCGACCAAGAAAACCACCGCATGGTTCTGCGTCGGTACCATCATCTTGTTTGTCGGCTGGAAGGTGAAGGCATAGCCGTGTGGCGGGTTCCACCAGATCACTCGCTCGGTCACGTTGCCCATCATGCTGAACGAGCAGCTACGTTCCGAGCCGACGCCGCACGCGACCGGTCCGTTTTCGGAAGCATCATGGCTTATATGCAGCGATTTGAGCATCGGGAGCCACTTGCTCATCGCATCAGGATCGGAAATGGCGGCAAACATCCGCTCTGGCGGCACGTCGTAATAGCCGACACCTTCAAACCGAAGCGGTGCGAGAGAACCGGTTATCGAACTATTGTGTGCTGTTGGTAAATTTGCCTGTAACCATTTATCGACCGATGCAACTTGATTCATTTTGGACTCCTTTGTCATTAAGGTTGGAACTACTGCTGTGTAAACACCAATAACAGAACGATTGTTCTGTTATTGGTAAAAAAATTATTGCAGGTGAGAAAGCGCCACCTCCACCACGTTTACCATCATCCTTGAGTTTGCACGCGACCTTGCCATCACTGACAGGCCCTGCATGACACCAGTCAAGAAATCTGCTATCGCCTCGACATCACACCGAGTCGGAAGCTCGCCAGCAACTTTTGCATTAGACAGGGCATTCTTGAAACCGTGTTGACACCTTGTCCTGAACTTCTCAACCATATTTGCTGCACGTTCGTCATGGGGAGCCACTTCACTTGCGCTATTCGCCATCAGGCATCCCAATTTCCCCATCTCAGATGAAGAAAGCTCTACCAGCTTTGCAAAATAAGTCCGAATGTCTGTCAGCGATGCTCCCGGCCGTTCTACTATCTCGAATAGCGCCCCCGCAACGGCGTTTTGGTAATGATCAAGGGCTGCAAGAAACAATCCGTGCTTATTTTCAAATTCATCATATAGCCCATAGCGGTTTACACCAGTGGCGCTCACCAAGTCTTCGATAGAGGTGTTGGCGTAACCCTTTTGCCAAAAAACTCTCATGGCTTTATCAAGGGCTTCGTCAGGGTTGAATTCTCGAATACGCGCCATAATTAACTGTAATTCAGAATGATCGTTCTTGTATTATAGTTGCAGTATGTGTCGTGTCAAGGGATATTCGTCCATTATTGTGTAACTTTGGATGCCTTCTTATGAGAAGGTCAACTGTCCGGAACGGGACAGTAGGCAATTTGTGCGAGTAACTACCAGGTCGTCACACCCGGCATCGCTGCCAAGGCGGCGAGCAGCTCCAGTTACAAGGATGAGCGGTTCTCCGGCCACGCGCCGCTGACAATTATTTACGACCTGTAATGCAAATGTTGAGGCAACAAAAAAGCGGGGAAACCCCCGCTTTTTTGTCGCTAACAGTGCCGTTATTACTTGGCAGCAGGAGCAGCAGCGTCAGCCGGCTTGGCTTCTTCAGCCTTCTTTTCAGCCTTGGCCTTCTTGGCCTTCTTGGCCTTCTTGGCAGGAGCAGCCGGCTTTTCCTTGCCAGCGTCGGCGGCAGGAGCAGCAGCGTCGGCCTTGGCAGCAGGAGCGGCGGCCTCAACCTTGGCGGCAGGAGCAGCAGCGTCGGCCTTGGCAGCGTCAGCAGCGAAAGCGTTTACGGAAACGGCGAAGAGGCCGGCGATCAGAGCAGCTAACAACTTGTTCATGGTTTTCCTTTAATAAAAAAAAGACTTACACTTGAGAAACGTTACAACACATTCGGCTCGCTTGCCGTGAGCAGGACAATACCCTGCCAACCTTACCCGAACCTTACTGGTTGAATAGTTGAATGCGCATCCTGATCGTTGAAGACGACCCCGCCCTGGCCGACGGCCTGCTGCGCTCGCTGGAGCAATTGGGTTATGCCGTCGATTGCGCAGGCAACGGCGAACAGGCTAACACCATGCTGAAAGATGCGGTCTACGATCTGGCGATCCTGGATCTGGGGCTGCCCAAGCTCGACGGTACCGAGGTGCTCAGACGATTGCGTCAGCGCGGCGGACGGACGCCGGTACTGATCCTGACAGCACGCGATGCGGTAGAAGACCGCGTGCAGGGGCTGGATCTGGGCGCGGACGATTACCTGACCAAACCGTTCAACCTGGTGGAACTGGAAGCGCGCGTGCGTGCGCTGATCCGCCGCGGCCAGTTGGGCAGCAACGCCTCGCTCAACTGCGGGCGGCTGGTGTTCGACCCCTCCGGGCGCCGTGCTTCATGCGGGGACGTCCCGCTGGAGTTGTCATCCCGCGAACTGGGCGTACTGGAAGTGCTCATGCTGCGTCAAGGCAAGGTGGTGAACAAGGAACAGATCATGGAAGCGCTGTGCAACTGGGACGAGGACTTGGGCGACAACGCGATCGAGGTTTACATTCACCGCCTGCGCAAGAAACTTGAATCCTCCGGCACCCGTATCCGCACGATCCGCGGCCTGGGTTATCTGCTGGAAACCAATGAAAACTAAGGCGCGTTCGCTGCGGCGCCAGCTCTTGATCTGGCTGCTGGTGCTGTTGATCCCGCTGCTGATCATCGGCGGGATCAACTCCTATTCGCGCGCTTATCATTTTTCCAATCTGGCCTATGACCGTTCGCTGTTCCGCGCCGCCCTGGCCTTGGCGGACCAGGTATTCGTCATCCGCGGTAAGGTATTGGTGGATCTGCCGCAGAAAGCGCTCGACCTGCTGGAATACGATAAGGACGACTGGATTTATTACCGTGTGACCGACCCACAAGGAGAAATCGTCACCGGCGAACCCGGACTGCCCTTGCCGCCAGCCCCGCCGCCGCCCGGTGGGCATATTTATTACGACGCAATGCTGGGCGACAAGTCGGTGAGGGTGGTAGCGTTCTCGCTGCCTCTGCAAGGCACCAGCGCGCAGGGCATTGCCCTGGTGCAGGTGGCGGAAACCAAGTCCAAGCGCGACAATCTCGCGGGAGAAATCATCACCGCGATGATGGTGCCCCAGCTGCTGATCGTATTGCTGGCGGGTGCTCTCGTGCACTACGGCGTGCGGCGCGGGCTGGTGCCGCTCGACCGGCTACAGCATGCGGTCGAACAGCGTTCCGACCGCGATCTCAGCGCAGTACCGTATGAAGACGCGCCGCGTGAGGTCCAGCCCCTGCTGCGCGCGATGAACGATTTGCTGCAACGCCTGCGCGAAAGCATCGCACGCCAGCAGCGTTTCACCGCGGATGCCTCGCACCAGTTGCGCACGCCTCTCGCCGGGCTGCAGACGCAGGCCGAAATGGCGCTGCGTGAAACTGACCCTGCCAAGATACGCCATGCGCTGGACTGGATACGGGCCAGCACGGTGCGGCTGTCGCATCTGCTCAGCCAGTTGCTGGCGCTGGCACGGGTCGAGCCTGGTTCAGGGTGGGAAGCACAACTGCAGACAGTGGACCTGGTATTGCTGGCGCGCGAAACCACCGCGCAATGGGTGACGGCTGCGTTTGCCAAGCATATCGACCTTGGGTTCCAAGCGGACGCCGCTTCCATCTCGATAAGCGGCAACCCGCTGATGCTGCACGAAATGCTGTCCAACCTGCTGGACAATGCCATACGTTACACACCGTCGCACGGAAAAATCACTGTGGCCGTTGCTCTGCAAGCAGAGAAGGCATTGCTGATGGTGGAAGACAACGGTCCCGGAATTCCTTCTGATGAACGCGACCAGATATTCGAGCGTTTTCATCGGCTGGCAGACAGTGCCAGCGAGGGATGCGGATTGGGGCTGGCCATCGTGCGTGAAATTGCGCAGGCGCACCTGGCGGAGATTTCGGTCAGCGAAGGGCCGCAAGGGCAAGGCACGCGCATGACGGTAAGCATGCCGGCATTGTCGCGATAGCTGCTGAAAACGGCGTCGGCAAGTGAATGCTATTGGCTTTTATGGATGCCAAGTTGTTTCAGCTTGCGGTATAAATGCGTACGCTCCAGCCCGACAACCTCTGCCACCTTGCTCATATTGCCGCCCGATTTCGCAATGTGGTGCTCGAAATACATGCGCTCGAAAGCATCCCTGGCCTCGCGCATAGGCTGATCGAGCGAAATCGGCATCTGGCCCGCGGGCGCCGTTTCCGGTTCCAAGCCTTCGTACTCCTGCAGCAAGCGCCCGACATCCTCCAGGCCTATCGTTTCCCCTAGGCTGGTCAAGGCCAGGCGCTTCACCGCCCCTTCAAGCTCGGCCAGGCCGCCGGGCCAACTGGCGTTTCTCAGCGCATTCAACGCCGCGGTGTCGAATTCACGGTACGGCACCGTGCCGCATTCGCTGGCATGCGCGAGCAGCGTGCTGACAAGCTCGGGGATATCTTCCTTATGGTCGTTGAGCGCGGGCAGGCGGATCGTGACGCTGCCGATCGCATGCAGCAGGCTCTCGTCGAACTGACCTTCCGTTGCCAATTGCGGCAGCGCGCGCGACGTAGCGCATACCACGCGCACTCCGTACTTCTCCGCCCTTTGCACCAGCAGCAGCAATCCCTTCTGTTCGATGCGGCCAAGATCGGCCACTTCTGCGATGAACAATACCCCTTCCCGCATTTGCTCCAGCAATTCGAGCGGGGCCTGCGCCAGTTTTTCGGGCTGATCCAGCATCAACCAGGGAGTATCCGGCTTATGCAGCGAACGGGCGCACAATTCGCTGCCGCAGCCTTTGGTACCCACCAGCAACAGCGGAGAGCTCAAGCGCGCCACCTGCTCCAGGCGCTGGCGCAATTCGACAATCGACGCGCTCTTTCCCAAGCTTATCAGATTCATTGCCTGCCGCGGCTGGCGCTCGCCGTGCTTGAGCGCGGAACCCACGGTCTTGAGCAGCTTCTGCAGCGCTATGGGCTTTTCCAGGAAATCATAGGCGCCGATGCGCGTGGCTTCCACCGCGGTATCTACGGTTGCGTGGCCGGACATCATCACCACCGGCATCGTCAATAACCCACCGTTTCCCCATTCCTTGAGCAGCGTGACCCCATCGCAATCCGGCATCCAGATATCCAGCAGCACCAGGTCCGGCCGTGCCTGCTGGCGTAAATGGCGGGCCTGGGCGGCATTCTCCGCCAATTGGACGTGGTAGCCCTCGTCTTCCAGGATGTCGCGCAGTAGTTCGCGGATGCCGATTTCGTCATCGACGACCAATACATGCCGCGCCGTCATGTTGCCGACTCCAGTACAGGTAGTGCGATGGATACGCAGGCACCGCCTTCGGCACGGTTTTCGATAATAATGCTGCCTCTGTGTTCTTCCACGATTTTCTTGACGATGGCCAGTCCTAGTCCGGTGCCGTGACGCTTGGTAGTTACATAGGGTTCGAAAGCGCGTGCGATGAGCTCTTCCGGAAATCCGCTGCCGTTGTCGCACACGGCAAACCGTATCATACCGTTTTCCAGCCGACTGCTCACGTAGATCGCCGGCTCGGGGCGCCCATCCAGCGCATCCTGCGCGTTCTGCAGCAGATTATGCAGCACCTGGCGCAGCATCGTAGCATCTCCCCGGACTTGGACCGGCTCCTTGACCAGATCGATCACCAGCTTGATGTCCGGCGGCTCGTACAGCGCCAGCACCTCGCGCATCACGACATTCAAATCGAGTTCGGTCAGGTTGACCGCCGGTGCCCGGGCGTATTCGCTAAATTCGTTGACCATGCTTTTCATCGCCGTCACTTGGCTGACGATGGTGTGCGTTGCTCGGCGCAGCACCTCGGCATCGGATGCCTGCAACTTATCGGTCAGCTTGCGCTCCAGGCGCTCGGCGGAAAGCTGGATCGGCGTCAGTGGATTCTTGATTTCGTGTGCCAGCCGGCGTGCCACTTCGCCCCAGGCAGCATCGCGCTGCGCCTGGATCAGCCGCGTAATATCGTCGAACACCGCGACATAACCGCTATCGCTGCCTGCCGGCAGGCGGGTACCGCGTACCAGCAGCACTTGCGCGCCCTGGCGCCCGGTCAGTTCCAGCTGCTGCCGCCATTCCCCGGTTTCCCGCTCCTGGAAGCGCGCCAGCACTGCCTGTACCAACGGCATCAAGCCGGAATGGATCTCGGCTAGCTGCACCAGCGGTTTGGAGAGCGCGTCATTCAGGTCCACGCCGAGAATCTGTGCCGCAGCCGGATTGCAGGTGCGCAAGCAAAAATTCTCGTCCAGCGCCAGCACGCCTGAGGACAGATGCGACAGGATGGCCGCGAGATAGCCGCGCGCCGCCTCTACTTGGGCGCGGTGGCGTTCCGTGGCTTGCGTGGCCTCGTGCAATTGCCGCGTCATGCTATTGAAAGAGCGCACCAGGATGCCCAGTTCGTCCTTGCCATGTGCTGGCAACACTTTGCCGTAATCGCCGCTGGCAATTGCGCGCGTACCTTCTGCCAGCAAGCCCAGCGGGGCCGACAGGCGCCGGCTCAGCACGAAGGCGAACGCCACCGCGGACAACATCGCCAGCATCAGCACCAGCGTCAATGTCAGCGCGAAGGCTTGTTTCAATGATTGCCTGGCGTAGGACAGCTCCTGGTAATCCTGGTACACCGCCTGCACCGATTCTGCAGTGTCGGAGAGCGTTTTGGGTACAGGCCGCATCAGCTGCAGGATGCGCGATTCACCGCGCAGATCGAAAGTATTGACCGGTGCCAGCACGCGCAAATACAACCCCTTGCCGGGAATGGGCTCGATCACGCCATGGGCATGCTGGCGCGCCTGGCGCAACTGCTGCACGCTGGGCAGTT
>NZ_DASXVH010000083.1:0-19864 GCF_036504375.1 Novimethylophilus sp. | reverse complement strand
GGTCATTTCGCCGGAAGGCTGCGCCTCGATTTTATGGAAAAGCGCAGACAAGGCCGCCGAAGCCGCAGAAACACTGGCGATCACCGCCAGCCGCCTGAAAACCTTCGGCCTCATCGACCGCATCGTCAACGAACCCCTGGGCGGCGCCCACCGCGACCATGAAGCGATGATGCAGACGCTGCGCAAGGTATTGACCGATACGTTGCGCCAGTTCCAGGGCAAATCCATGGACGAGGTGTTACAGGAGCGCTTTGATCGGCTGATGAGCTATGGCAAATTCAAGGAAGCGCCCGCGCGCTGATCTGGCCGCACGTCTCGTCAGTTTTCTGCAGCAGCATTCAGCCCCCGGTCGGCACCTGCTGCTGGGACTGAGCGGTGGACTGGATTCCCGCGTGCTGCTGCACCTGCTGGTTGCCGCACGCCAACAGCTGGATTTCCGGCTCTCCGCCACCCACGTTAATCATCGCATCAGCCCCAATGCCGGTACCTGGGCAGATTTCTGCGCAAATCTTTGCGCCGGCGAGGACATACCTTTTTCTGCGATAGAAGTGGACGTCCCGCGCGATTCCGGCCTGGGGCTGGAAGCCGCGGCGCGCGAAGCGCGCTATCGCGCGCTGCTGGCGCAGAATGCCGATGCGGTCGTGCTCGCGCATCACCGTGACGACCAGGCGGAAACCCTGTTGTTGCAACTGTTGCGCGGCGCGGGGGTGAAAGGGCTGGCGGCGATGGGGGTGAAAAGCGATCAGCAATCGGCGATCGGCGATCAGGGGAGAAAGAGCATCCTGCGTCCGTTGCTGGACGTCTCGCGTGCGGAACTGCTGGAATATGCGCAATCCCATGCGCTGGAGTGGATAGAAGACGAAAGCAATCTCGACCTGGCCTTCGACCGCAATTTTCTGCGGCAGCATGTTTTGCCGGAACTGGAACAGCGCTTCCCCAACTGCCGCGCGACCTTGGCGCGCTCGGCTGCGCATCTGGCGGAAGCCGCCGGGTTGCTGGAACAAATCGCCTGTGCCGATGCCGAACAAGGCGTGCATGAAGGGCGCCTCGACCTCGCTTTTCTGAAAAGCCTGTCGTTCGAGCGCGCCGTCAATCTTCTGCGCTGGTGGATCACGGCCGAAACCGGGCTTAGCACCAGCACGGCGCGCCTGCACAATATCCGGAACCAGCTCTGCACCGCCCAGGCCAATGCCCAGGTCGAATGCACGCTCGGCGAGGCGACACTACGCCGTTACCGCGAAACCGCTTATATCGAGCACGAAGGCAAGATGCAGCCCTATCGTATCGAGTGGCATGGCGAAGATTTCGTCGGACTGCCCAATGGCGGCCGGCTGGCATTGCGGAAAGTGATAGGGAAAGGCATTGCTTTGGCGCGCATTGAGCAAACCCTGGTGATCGGCAGCCGTACCGGCGGGGAACGCTTGCAGACCGATTGCGGCCGCCCCACGCGCAATCTGAAAAATCTGTGGCAGGAAGCCGGGGTGCCGCCGTGGGAGCGAGGCCGCATGCCATTCATCTGGCACGGCGAGGCGCTGGTGGCGGTGGCAGGGCTGGGCGTCGCCTGCGAATGGCAGGCGCAGGCCGGCGAGTCCGGACTGGTTGTGGAGTGGTTAAGAACGTCTCTAAAGCAGCGGTTTTAGGAAAGGCCAGACGTTCTCCAGCAGGCGCTGCTGCGCTGCGGCTACCGGATGCAGGCCATCGGACTGGGTCAGCGCCGGGTTGCCTGCTACATCCGCCAGCAGAAACGGCACCAGCGGAGTTTTGAGTTTTTTCGCCAGCGTGGAATAAGTTTCGCCGAAGGTCCTGGTGTAGTCGAGGCCGTAATTCGGCGGAATTTTCATGCCGACCAGCAGCACGCGGGCCTTGGCGTTGCGGCTTTGCCGGATGATCTCGGCCAGGTTCTGCTGCATCTCGCCGGCCGGCAGGCCGCGCAGGCCGTCGTTGGCGCCGAGTTCCAGGATTACGATGGAGGGTTTATGCTCGGCCAGCGCCTGCCCGATGCGACGCAAGCCGCCGCTGCTGGTTTCACCGCTGACGCTGGCATTGACGACGCGATAGCCCGGCTTTTCCTGCGCCAGTTTTTTCTCCAGCAGGCTGACCCAGCCGGATTCGCGCTGGATGCCGTAAGCGGCGGACAGGCTGTCGCCGAATACCAGCACGGTCTGGCTTGCCATTGCCGCCTGGGACAGTAACATCGACGCCATTAACAACCATGATTTGAACCTCATGCCGACTCCAGTCATTGAAGCGAAACAACTTTCCAAGCATGTTACCAGCAGCGAAGGGCCGCTGACGATACTGCATGCGCTGGATCTGATGGTGGAAGCGGGGGAGACGCTGGCCATCGTCGGCGCCTCCGGGTCCGGAAAATCCACGCTGCTGGGACTGCTGGCCGGCCTGGATGTTCCCAGCGCGGGGCAGGTGCGGATCAACGGCGTGGCGCTGGACCAGCTGAATGAAGACGGGCGGGCAGTGCTGCGGGGGCGCGAGATCGGGTTCGTGTTCCAGTCGTTCCAATTGCTGCCGGCCTTTACCGCGCTGGAGAACGTGCTGCTGCCGCTGGAACTGGCGAACAGGGCGGACGCTGCCGGGCAGGCGCTTGCGGCGCTGCGGCGCGTCGGCCTAGAGCGGCGGCTCTCCCATACCCCCAACCAGTTGTCCGGCGGCGAGCAGCAGCGCGTGGCGATCGCACGCGCGTTCGCGCCCGGACCGAAATTATTGCTGGCCGACGAACCCACCGGCAACCTCGACAGCGCTACCGGCGAACGCATCATCGACCTGCTGTTCGAGCTGAACCGCGAGGCGGGAACGACGCTGGTGCTGGTCACCCACGATGCGGCGCTGGCTGATCGCTGCGGCAGGACATTGAAGCTGGAAGGCGGCAGGCTGATATGAACAGCATGAGTTTCGTCTGGCGTTTGTGCAAGCGCAATTGGCGCGCCGGTGAGCTGCGGATACTGGCGCTTGCGCTGGTGGTCGCAGTGGCGGCGGTGAGCGCGGTAGGGTTCTTTACCGATCGCGTGCAGTCGGTGCTGGCGCGGCAAAGCAATCTGTTGCTGGCGGCCGATCTGGCCCTGGTTTCCGATCATCCGTTGGCCGACAGCTACAGGCAGGAGGCCAAGCGCCGGGGGCTGGCGGTAGCGCAGACCATGTTGTTCCCCAGCATGGCGACGCACGGTACGGAGAGCCACTTGGCCGAGATAAAGGCGGTGGACGAACGCTATCCGTTGCGCGGACATCTGCGTATTGCGGCCTCATCATCCGCACCGATGGGCGAAACCGCCAGGGTGCCTGCTGCAGGCACGGTGTGGGTCGAGCCGCGCTTGCTCGGCCAGTTGGGCATCGCGGTGGGGGATGCCGTCAAATTGGGCGAACGTTGTTTTACGGTTTCGGCAATATTGCGTTTCGAGCCTGACCGCGGCGGCGACATGTTCAGCATCGCACCGCGCCTGATGATGCATCGCGGCGATGTGCCGGGGACCGGCCTGATCCAGTTCGGCAGCCGGGTTTCCTATCGCTTGCTGGTGGCGGGCGCGGAAAAGCCGGTGGAAGATTATCGTATTTGGCTGGCTTCCCGCCTGCAGCGCGGCGAAAGGCTGGAACAGGTGAGCGATGCCCGCCCGGAAATCAGGAACGCATTAACCAAGGCACGCCAGTTTCTCGGCCTGTCGGCGATGGCCAGCGTGATCCTGGCGGCAGTGGCGATGGCGCTGGCCGGGATGCGCTTCGTCACGCGCAATCTGGACGCTTGCGCGGTGATGCGCTGTCTGGGTGCGTCGCAGGGATTCATCGTACGCGTCCATCTTCTGCAACTGTTGCTGGTCGGGCTGCTGGGCGGGCTTGCCGGTTGCATGCTCGGCTATCTGGCGCAGGAAGGCTTAAGCCGCCTGCTGGGCGGCATGCTGCTGGAAGGCCTGCCGCCGCCCTCGCCGCTGCCGGCATTGCAGGGGATGCTGACCGGTCTTGCGGTATTGCTGGGCGTGGTCTGGCCGCTATTGGCAAGATTGCGCGACGTGCCGGCATTGCGCGTGCTGCGCAGCGACCTGCCGCTGCCCACGGTCTCGCGCTGGCTAACATTTCTGCCGGCTGGGCTGATGATAGCCGCCCTGGTGTTGTGGACGGCCCAGGAGGTCAAGCTGGGCGCGATCGTAGTGGGCGGACTGTGCGGTTTCCTTGCGCTGGCTGCGCTGCTGGCCTGGGGGGCGATGCGGCTGCTGCGCCGGCTGGGGCGCAGCCAGACCGGTTCCTGGCGCTTCGGCGCGGTCAACCTGGCGCGCCATCCGGCCGCCAGCATCTCGACCGTGGCCGGGTTCAGCCTGGGGCTGACGGCCTTGCTGCTGCTGACGCTGGTGCGCGGCGACCTGCTGCGCAACTGGCAGTCGACGCTGCCGCCGGATGCGCCCAACCGCTTCACCATCAATATTCAGGCCGACCAGCGTTCCGCGCTGCAAGCGTTTTTTCAACAGGAACGGATGCCGCCGCCGCCCCTGCAGCCCATGATCAAAGGGCGCTTGATAGCCGTGAACGGGAAGCCGCTGGATGTTTCCGGATTCGATGAAAGAGCGCGGCACCTCACCGAGCGCGAGTTCAACCTGTCCTGGGCCGCGCAGATGCAGACCGACAACCGCATCGTCGCCGGCCGCTGGTGGACGGCGGAAGAAACCGGACAGCCGCTGCTGTCGCTGGAACAAGGCATCGCGGAAACGCTGGGGTTGCATCTCGGCGATTGGCTGACCTATGACATTGCCGGCGAAACCATCAAGTTGCGCATCGCCAACCTGCGCAAGGTGGAATGGGATTCGATGCGCGCCAATTTTTTCGCGGTCGCGCCGCCCGGCACGCTGGAACGCTTCCCGGCCAGCTACATCACCAGCTTTTACCTGCCGCCGCCGCGCGAGGATATGCTCAACCGCATGGTCAAGGCTTTTCCAAACGTCACGATCATTGACGTCGTCGCGATCTTGGCCCAGGTGCGCAGCATGATGAACCGCATGGCCTATGCGGTGCAGTTCGTGTTCGGTTTCTGTCTCGCGGCCGGCATGCTGGTGCTGTATGCGGCGCTGTCCGCCACCCAGGATGCACGGAAGCTGGAATATACGTTGCTGCGGGTGCTGGGCGCGCGGCGGTGCCAGGTGGTGGCGGCGGTGCTGACGGAATTCGCCCTGGTCGCGCTGCTGGCCGGGCTGGTGGCGGCGTTCGGCGCCGGCGTGCTGGGCTGGGCCGTCAGCCGCTATGCCCTGGATATCCCATATACTTTCGATGCCTCGCTGCTGGCATGGGGCACGGGAAGCGCGCTGGCGATTATTCCGTTCGCCGCCTGGCTGGATTTGCGCGGCACGATGAACCTGCCGTCGCAGCGGATATTGAACAGTGTTTAGAGGCTGTTCTGGTCCAAAACAGACCGCGGCTCAGCTTTCGATCAGCCCGCAGCGAATGGCCAATCTCACCATCTCGACCGGGCTGCCGATGCCGAGCTTTTGTTTGATCGTGGTCTGGTAGTTGGCGACGGTCTTGCTGCTGATCTTGAGCGCTGCGGCGATCCCGTCGCTGTCCAGCCCTTCCGCCAGCATGCGGAAAATTTCGAATTCCCTGGCGGATAGCTGTTGCATCGGGTCGCCCTTGTTATCCAGGCTTTGCAACGCAATTTTCCTGGCGATGCCGGAACTGATGTAGGTCTGGTTTTTGATGATGGCCTCGAGCGCATCGACCAGTTCTTCCGCCAGGCTGTTTTTGGCCAGATAGCCTTGGGCGCCGGCTTTCAACGCCTGGTTGGCGAAGGCGGCGTTTTCGTGCATCGACAGCACCAGCAATCTGGCTGCCGGATAACGGGCAATGATCCTGCGTATGGCTTCCATGCCGCCCATGCCGGGCATCGTCAGGTCCATCACCGCAATGTCCGGCAAGTGCTCGCCGAACAGCTGATAGGCGCGTTCGCCGCTCTCCGCTTCGGCGATCACGACGAACCCCGCATGCTGCTCCAAGAGGCGCCGGATGCCGGAACGCACGACGGCGTGGTCGTCGACCAACATGATGCGGACCGGGAACGCGCCGGTCATGATCTGCCCTTTATGGGAATCCACGCCGATATCCGGGTGCCGCGGCCGGGGCTGGTTTCGAGCAGGAGCTCTCCGCCCAGGCCTTCGACGCGCTCGCGCATGCCTGGCAAGCCCAGCCCATCCGCATGGTTCGCCTCGAAGCCTTTGCCGTCGTCGCGCACGCTGATCCGTAAACCCCTTTGCCCTTCGCTGGCCTCGGAAGCGGCATGGATGTCTACCGAAGACGCGGCCGCGTGCCGGGAAATATTGGTCAGGCATTCCTGCACCAGGCGGTAGGCGGTAACTTCGGCGGCTTCATCGAAGCTATCGGGAATATCTTCGATGGCCAATGTGCACGCCACTTTCGCATGGCGCGCCTGCCAGGTTTCGACCAGATCCTGCACCGCCGCAGCCAGGCCGAGTTCGTCCAGTATGCCGGGGCGCAGCCGCTGCAGCAGGCCGCCGACCAGGTCCATGAGGTGACGCGATAGCTGCGAGATCGCAGCCGCGCTATCGCGGATTTCCGGATATTTGCTTTCCGCCTGCTGCAGTACGACGGTGGCGTCGGTGTGGATGGCCGTCAGGCATTGCCCGAACTCGTCGTGCAGGTCGCGCGCCAGGCTTTTTCTTTCTTCCTCCTGCAAGGTGATCAATTGCTGCGACAGCCTGTGGTTGCGCGAGATGCTTTGCTCCAGGGTCTCCACCATGCGGTTGAATTTCTGCCCGATGCGCGCCAGTTCTGGGAGGTCGAACAATGGCAGCCGGGCTTTCAAGTTTCCGCGTTCCAGTTCGTTCAATGCGATCAATATCTTTTCTGTGGGCTTCAGCGCCTGTCCGACGGCCCATGAAATCATCAGGTTCACGGCCACGAAGAAGATGGAAGCCAGCACCAGCAAGTCGGTAATCTGTTTCCATATTTCGGCGTATTCATAAGTGGGGTCCGGGGTGATGACCAATTCGCCGATCGCCTGGCCTTGATATTCTATTTTGCGTGCCGTGGACTCCCATCGCGGCGTCACCGTGTCCAGCAGGTCTTCAAACCATGCGGGCGCTTCGCTGCGGAATTTGTGGCCGCTTTCCGTTTGATTGCTGTCGAGCGTATGGCCAGCGGTATCTTGCAATTCTATCCTCAGGTGGCGCATGTGATTGAGGCGTTGCAGCTGGAAGGGGCGGCTATCGATCCGTTTCAGGATCGGGTCGGGATTGCTGAGAATGGCGGTATCGAACAGATAAAGCGCCAGTTTTTCCGCTGAGGCGACCTCGGCGCGCGCGTTCTGCCTCGCATTGCTGAGGGTCAGGATCGCTCCGGCCAGCATGATGAGCAGCAGCAGCCCGGTGATGATCAGGTTGAGGCGAAGTTTGAGGCTCAATGCGGTTTTCTTTCGTTATGTGCTCTGCGAACTATAGCGTTTGCATGACGGGAATGAAAACGTTGCCGACAGATCGGGAATTTTTCCTAGTGTCCCGCAAATACCGTTTTGCTACAGTCTCGTTAATTTTGGTAAAGCACGCCGTTGCGTTGGCGGTATTCGGACTAAGGGGAGTTTATGTATCAGGCAAGATTGAAGTCGCTGGTGGTTGCGGTCGCAGGCGTTGTTTCCGTCCATTCCCAAGCCTATGCCGCCAACAAGGCCGAGATTCTGGAAACCGGCACGGTGGAGGTGGTCAGCACCACGCCTTTGCCCAGCGTCGGCACTTCCATCGACCAGGTGCCGGCCAATGTGCAGGCTGCCTCTTCCAAGGCGATTGCAGAGCAGCACAACCTCGATGTTTCCGAGCTCATCGACGCCAACCTGGGGTCGGTGACCATTAATAATACGGTTGCCAATCCTTATCAGGCGGACGTTTATTTCCGCGGGTTCGCAGCTTCGCCATTGCTTGGAACGCCGCAAGGCCTGTCCGTGTTCATGGATGGCGTGCGGGTCAACGAGCCGTTCGGCGATATCGTCAATTGGGATTTGATCCCATCCAATGCCATTGCCAGCATCAACCTGATTCCGGGGTCCAATCCGCTGTTCGGCCTGAATACCCTGGGTGGGGCATTGTCGATCCACACCAAGAGCGGCTCGGATTTTCCCGGATTGGCCGTGACCGCGTCCGGCGGTTCCTGGGGACGGCGTGCGCTGGAGGCGGAATATGGCGACAAGCAGGGCAGCGTGGATTATTACGTTGCCGGCAATGCCTTCCATGAAGACGGCTGGCGCGACCATTCGCCGAGCGATGTCAACCAGCTGTTCGGCAAGGTGGGTTGGCAGAACGACACCAGCGACCTCGATTTGTCCGTCATGTTCGCCGACACCGATTTGAACGGCACACAGGCGCTGCCGCTTTCGATGTGGAACAAGCGCCGGCAGGCGTATTCCTGGCCGGACAACATCGGTAACAACTTGGGCATGGTGACGCTGAAAGGCAGCCATTTCCTCGCCGACGACAAGCTGGTGGCGGCAAATGTTTATTACCGGGCGAATCGCATTGTCGGTTTCAACAGCAATCTGGTGGGCGATCTGGCGGGCGTGGTCGAGGCGCGGAACATTGCCAGCACCACCGATCAGGATGGCTTCGGCGGCGCGCTGCAGCTGACCTTGCTGGGCGACCTGGCCGGGCATCATAACCAGTTTACCGCCGGCGCCAGTGTCGATCTGGGCCGGGTGGATTTCCGCAGCGATACGCAGCAGGCCATCGTTACCGCCGAGCGCCAGACCGTGGCCGATCCTGCCAACCCGAATTTCCTGCCGACGGTGCGCCTGAAAACGCGCAACGACTACTATGGGCTATATGCGACCGATACGTTCTCGTTCAACGACATGCTGCACCTGACGCTGTCCGGCCGCTACAATATCGCCAAAATCAAGCTGTCCGGCGCCAACCTCAATGCGGGCACCGATCTCAGCGGCAACCACCGCTACAGCCGCTTCAACCCGGCGATCGGTCTCAACTTCAACCCCAGTAAGGCGATCGGCTTCTACGGCGCCTATAACGAGGGCATGCGCGCGGCGACGCCGGTGGAGCTTTCCTGCGCCGACAAGAATAACCCTTGCGCCTTGCCCAATGCGTTTGTGTCCGACCCGCACTTGCAGATGGTGGTGTCACGCACCTGGGAGGGCGGTGCGCGCGGCAGCCTGGGCCACGGCTTGGGTTGGAACATGGCACTGTACCGCACGGAAAACGACAATGACATCCTGTTCATCACCACCAGCGGCGCAGCCAACGGCTTTTTTGCCAATGTCGGTAAGACCCGCCGCCAGGGGCTGGAACTGGGCTTGAACGGCAAGCTGGAGAAATTCAGCTTTACTGCAAATTACGGATTCACGGATGCCACCTTCCAGTCGCAGTTCACTTCGATCAGCGCCGCCAACTCGGCTGCCGGTTTCGACTGCGGCGGCGCCGCTGCGGCGGATACCATCTGCGTGCACAAGGGCAACAAGATTCCCGGCATTCCGCGCCATACCTTAAAGCTGCGTCTGGGCTACGAGATCACCCCCGAATGGACGGTGGGCAGCAACATCGTGACGGCGTCCGGCCAGTATGCGCGCGGCGACGAGAACAACCGGGACCGTAGCGGCAAGGTGCCGGGCTATACCGTCGTCTATCTGGATACGCGTTACAGCGTCAACGAGAACTGGAAGCTGTTCGCCAGGATCAACAATATCTTCGATCGCGAATATTCGGCTTTCGGCGTTATCGGCGCCAATGCCTTTGCGCCGGGAGCCAGCGTCGCGAATGCAAACACCTGGGTGCCCGAACAGTTCCGTTCCCCCGCCGCGCCGCGCGCAGCCTGGGTCGGTGTCACTTATGAGTTCGGCAAGCCCAAAGGCGCGGCCGGTGCGGGCAAGTCTGATAACGATTAAACCGGGCCGTGCTGCCGGCGGGCACGGATCAGAATGCGTGTGTTGACGGTCGAATAGTGACGGGTACCCCCCTTACGGGTTACCATTTCACTATTCGACCGTCACTGCATTTCACGCTGGAGCTTTCATTGAAAATCGGCACCCCCCTGAGCCCATCGGCTACCCGCGTCATGCTGCTCGGCAGCGGCGAATTGGGCAAGGAAGTCATCATCGCGCTGCAGCGCCTGGGCGTCGAAGTCATCGCGGTCGACCGCTACCCCAATGCCCCCGGCCACCAGGTCGCGCATCGCGCGCATGTGATCAACATGGCTGACGGCGCCGCCTTACGTGCGCTGGTGGAGCAGGAGCGGCCGCATCTGATCGTGCCGGAAATCGAGGCGCTGAACACCGAAACCCTGGCCGAGATCGAAGCGGCCGGACTCGCCACCGTCATTCCCACGGTGCGGGCCGTGCAACTGACGATGAACCGCGAAGGCATACGCCGCCTGGCCGCGGAAGAACTCGCGTTGCCCACCTCTCCCTACGCTTTTGTCGAAAATCAGGAACAGTTGCAGGCGGCGATAGACGGCGGCATCGGCTATCCCTGCTTCATCAAGCCGGTGATGTCTTCCTCCGGCAAGGGGCAGTCGCGTATCACCGGCCCGCAGGAAGTCGCTGCGGCCTGGGACTACGCAGCGTCCGGCGGGCGCGTCAACAAGGGCAAGGCGATTGTCGAAGGCCAGATCGATTTTGATTATGAAATCACTTTGCTGACAATACGCGCGAAAAATGCCGCAGGCGGGATCGAAACGCATTTCTGCGAACCGATCGGCCACTTGCAGGTCAAGGGCGATTATGTGGAAAGCTGGCAGCCGCAACCGATGAGCGCGAAAGCGCTGGAGTGCAGCCGCGAAATTGCCCGTGTCGTCACCGACAGCCTGGGTGGTCTGGGACTGTTCGGCGTGGAACTGTTCGTCAAAGACGATGAGGTGTGGTTCTCCGAAGTCAGCCCGCGGCCGCACGATACCGGCATGGTGACGATGGCGAGCCAACGCCTGTCGGAGTTCGAACTGCACGCGCGCGCGATTCTCGGCCTGCCGGTGGACGTCAGCTTGCGCGCGCCGGGAGCCTCTGCGGTAATTTATGGCGGCATGGACGCCGCCGGCATTGCCTTCGAGGGCGTGGAGGAAGCGCTGGCCGTACCGCAAGCCGATATCCGGCTGTTCGGCAAACCGGAATCTTTTACCCGTCGCCGCATGGGCGTGGCGCTGGCGACCGGCCGCGATGTCGATGAGGCCAGGAGCCGCGCAAAATCGGCCGCGGGCAAGGTGCGGCCGGTTAGGGGGTGAGTGTGCTGAAAACTCCCGAAGAGCAGGCCGCCGCAGTGAAAACCACGCTGCACGAGGCCTTGGGCGGCACCGGGAAGATCCGCGATCTGGTCGAGCGCTTTTACGACATCATGGATAGCGACCCCAGGGCTGCCGGCATCCGTGCGATGCATCCATCCGATCTCACCCGGGCGCGAGAGAAATTATTCATGTTCCTGTCCGGTTGGACCGGCGGACCGCAGCTTTACATCGAGCGCTACGGCCACCCCAGGTTGCGCGCCCGGCATCTGCCATTTGTCATCGGCGAGGCCGAGCGCGACCAGTGGATGCACTGCATGGTCAGGGCATTGCAGGAAGTCGGCGTGGAGGAAAAGCTGATGATAAAAACCGCTGAAGCGTTGTGGGGCGTAGCAGATTTCATGCGCAACAAGGCAGAATAGACAGCGCATCTTCGTGCTAGAATCGCAAGTTTCAAAAAACGGCGACAGAGATTTAATTGACGTCGCGATTTTCGATTTAAGGAACCGAACATGCAAGCAACCGTTGAAACCATCAGCAACCTTGAACGCCGTTTGACGGTCGCCATGCCCATGCAGCCGATCGAGGAAGAAATCGGCAAGCGTCTCGGCAATATCGCCCGCACCGCCAAGATGGCCGGTTTCCGCCCCGGCAAGGTACCGTACAAAATGGTGGTGCAGCAGTACGGCCCGCAAGTACGCCAGGAGGTGATTTCCGGCAAGGTCGAAGAGACTTTCAGCGATGCGGTGCACCAGCACGCATTGAAGGTCGCCGGCTATCCCAGCATCGAACCCAAGCCATTGGCCGAGAACGCCGACAACTACGAATACGTGGCTACCTTTGAGATTTTTCCGGAAGTGAAGATCGGCGATCTTTCCGGCGTCGAAATTGAACGACCCAAGCTGAATGTTGCCGAAGCTGATGTGGACAAGACCGTGGACGTGTTGCGCAAGCAGCGTGCGGTTTTCGAGCCGGCCGGCCGCGGCGCTGAAATGGGCGATAGCGTGACGATCGAATTCAGCTCCGAAATCGACGGCCAACAGGTGGAAAATACCGCCGGCCAGACCGTTCCGCTGGTGCTGGGCGAACAAGGCAGATTGCCTGATTTCGACACCAACCTGGTCGGCGCCAAGGCTGGCGAGACGCGCAAGTTCGATTTGGCCTTCCCGGCCGATTACCACAACGCCAACCTGGCCGGAAAAACCGCGAGTTATGAAGTCAAGGTGGTGGCCGTGGCTGCACCCAAGCTGCCGGAAGTGGATGCCGGTTTCGCCCGTGAACTCGGGGTCGAGGACGGCGACGTCGCCAAGATGCGCGCCGAAATTAAAGAAAGCCTGGAGCAGGAAATCGCCAAGCGCATCAAGGCTGCGGTCAAGGCCCAGGTGATGTCCGGCCTGGTGGCTGCGGTCGACGTCGAGTTGCCGCGCTCGCTGGTCACTATCGAAACCGGCCGCCAGATGGAGGCTGCGCAGCAGGGCCTGCAACAGCGCGGCGTGGACCTCTCCCGCGTCAATCTGGAACCTTCGATGTTCGAAGAGCAGGCTGCGCGCAACGTCAAACTGCGCCTGATTCTGGTCGAACTGGTACGCGCCAACGAACTGCAGGCCAAGCCGGAACAGATTCGTGCCGCGATCGACGAGCATGCCAAGAGCTTCGAGCAGCCGGATGAGGTCGTCAACTGGTATTACGCCGATGCCCAGCGCCTGAACGAGCCGGCTGCGATGGCAACGGAAGAAAACGTGGTGAACTGGGTGCTGGAGCGCGCCAAGGTCACCGACAAGAAAACCAGCTTCGACGAGCTGATGAGCAAGGAGCAAGCTTGATGAACACGGGGAACCGCCAAATGATGCAAAGCCAGTGGGAGCCGCAGGGATTGGGTTATATCCCGATGGTGATCGAGCAGAGCGGTCGCGGCGAACGCTCTTACGACATCTACTCGCGCCTGCTCAAGGAGCGCGTGGTATTCCTGGTCGGACCGGTCAACGACATGACCGCCAACCTGATCGTCGCGCAACTGCTGTTCCTGGAAGCGGAGAATCCGGACAAGGATATTTCCCTTTACATCAATTCTCCCGGCGGATCAGTCACGGCCGGCATGGCGATCTACGACACCATGCAGTTCATCAAGCCCGACGTGAGCACGCTGTGCATCGGCCAGGCGGCCAGCATGGGCTCCTTGCTGCTGACGGCGGGAGCAGCCGGCAAGCGCTACTGCCTGCCCAATTCGCGCGTGATGATTCACCAGCCGATGGGCGGGTTCCAGGGCCAGGCTTCAGACATCGAAATCCACGCCAAGGAAATCCTGTTCCTGCGCAGCCGCCTCAACGATATTCTGGCCAAGCATACCGGCCAGCCGGTGGCGACGATCGAAAAGGACACCGATCGCGACAATTTCATGAGTGCCGAACAATCGGTCCAGTACGGTATCGTCGATAAAGTTATTGGCACGCGTGCCGATGCTGTATAAGATGTTTTCACATCAGCGGTTCGAATAAGGAAGTTTCATGACTAGCAAATCCGATGGCGAAAAGCTGCTTTACTGCTCCTTCTGCGGCAAAAGCCAGCACGAAGTGCGCAAGCTCATCGCCGGTCCGTCGGTTTTTATCTGCGACGAATGCGTCGACCTGTGCAACGACATCATCCGCGAGGAAGTGCAGGAAGAAGGCGTGCGCACGCGCCGCGACAATCTGCCGACCCCCAAGGAAATCTGCGACATTCTCGACCAGTACGTGATCGGGCAGGTGCGCGCCAAGAAGATTCTCTCCGTTGCGGTCTACAACCATTACAAGCGGCTGGACCAGGGCGGCAAGGGCAAGGACGACGTCGAGATCGCCAAGAGCAATATCCTGCTGATCGGCCCGACCGGCTCCGGCAAGACGCTGCTGGCGCAGACCCTGGCCCGTTTGCTAGATGTGCCGTTCGTAATGGCGGATGCGACGACGCTGACCGAAGCCGGTTATGTCGGCGAGGACGTCGAGAACATCATGCAGAAGCTGCTGCAAAAGTGCGACTACGATGTCGAAAAAGCGCAGCGCGGCATAGTCTATATCGATGAAATAGACAAGATTTCGCGCAAGTCCGACAACCCGTCGATCACTCGCGACGTGTCGGGGGAGGGTGTGCAGCAGGCTCTGCTCAAGCTGATCGAAGGCACCATCGCCTCGGTACCGCCGCAGGGCGGCCGCAAGCATCCCAACCAGGACTTCGTGCAACTGGATACCACTAATATCCTGTTCGTCTGCGGCGGCGCTTTCGACGGCCTGGAAAAAGTCATCCGCCGGCGTTCCGAGAAAGGTGGCATCGGCTTCGGCGCCGAGGTCAAGAGCAAGGACGATCAGCGCGCCATCGGCGACGTGCTGCGCGATGTCGAGCCGGAAGACCTGATCAAGTTCGGCCTGATCCCGGAATTTGTCGGCCGCCTGCCTGCGGTGGCGACGCTGGAATCTCTTGACGAAGCGGCACTGATGCAGATCATGGTGGAGCCGAAAAATGCATTGACGCGCCAATTCCAGAAGCTGTTCCAGATGGAAGGCGTCGAACTGGAATTCCGCGATTCGGCCTTGCGCATGATTTCCAAGAAGGCGCTGGAGCGCAAGACCGGCGCGCGCGGCCTGCGCTCCATCATGGAACACGCACTGCTCGACGTGATGTTCGACCTGCCGACGATGAGCAACGTCAGCAAGGTGGTGGTGGATGAAGGCGTTATCAAGGGCGAAAATCCGCCTATCCTGATTTATTCCGACGCGCCGAAACGCGTCGAGTCTGGCAAATAATCAAAAATCATAAGCGGCGGGCTTGATTCGCCCGCCGCTGCCCCCACTTGCTAGAGTGTGTGACAGATCATGTTCTATGATTGAGTCACCGCTTATATTACAGACTGAAGGACACATGCATGTCTAACGAAGAAATCAGCCAGAATTCCATTACCGAAGCCGATTTCCTGCCGCTGCTGCCGCTGCGGGATGTAGTGGTTTATCCGCATCTGGTCATTCCGCTGTTTGTCGGCCGTGCCAAGTCGGTGCGCGCCTTGGAATTGGCGGTGGACAATGGCAAACAGATTCTGCTGGTAGCTCAGAAATCCGCCAACCAGGAAGAGCCCGGCCCTGCGGATATGTATGAAATCGGTACGCTGGCCACTATCCTGCAGATGCTCAAACTGCCCGATGGCACGGTAAAAGTGCTGGTGGAAGGGATCAGTCGCGCACGCGTACTGGAGTTTGTCGAACGTGAAGACAGTTTTGCTGCGCGGATCGCTCCGGTCGCGCCTGGCGAGCCGGAAGACAGTGAAGTGCAGGCGCTGATGCGCGCGGTGTTCGCCCAGTTCGACCAGTACGTCAAGATCAACAAGAAGATCCCGCCTGAAATCCTGACGTCCTTGGCTAGTATTGACGATGCCGGCCGTCTTGCCGACACCATCACTGCCCACCTTTCACTGAAGCTGGAAGAAAAGCAGAAGATTCTGGAGATGTTCGATGTCGCCAAGCGACTGGAACATCTATTGGGCCTGCTCGAGGCCGAGCTCGATATCCTGCAGGTGGAAAAGCGCATCCGCGGCCGCGTCAAGCGCCAGATGGAGAAAAGCCAGCGCGAGTATTATCTGAACGAACAGGTGAAGGCGATCCAGAAGGAATTGGGCGAGCAGGACGAAAATGCCGAGATGGACGAACTGGAGCGCCGCATCAAGGCTGCCGGCATGCCCAGGGACGCCCGGGTCAAGGCGGAAAGCGAGCTGAAGAAGCTGAAGATGATGTCGCCGATGTCGGCCGAGGCCACCGTGGTGCGCAATTATATCGAGACGCTGACCGGCCTGCCGTGGAAGAAAAAAACCAAGATCGGCAAGGATCTGGAGGCGGCCGAGAAGGTGCTTGATGCCGATCATTTCGGTTTGGAAAAGGTCAAGGAACGCATCATCGAATACCTTGCCGTGCAGCAGCGCGTGGACAAGCTGAAAGCACCTATCCTGTGCCTGGTCGGGCCTCCCGGCGTAGGCAAGACCTCGCTCGGCCACAGCATTGCCAAGGCAGTCAACCGCAAGTTCGTGCGCATGGCGCTGGGCGGCGTGCGCGACGAATCGGAGATTCGCGGCCATCGCCGCACCTATATCGGCTCGATGCCCGGCAAGGTCTTGCAAAGCATGTCCAAGGTCGGCGTGAAAAACCCCTTGTTCCTGCTCGACGAAGTCGACAAGATGGGCATGGATTTCCGCGGCGACCCGTCTTCGGCTTTGCTGGAAGTGCTGGACCCGGAGCAGAACCATACTTTTGCCGACCACTATGTGGAAGTGGAGTACGACCTGTCCGACGTGATGTTCGTGGCGACGGCCAACTCGCTGAATATTCCGGCGCCATTGCTGGACCGCATGGAGATCATCCGTCTGGCGGGCTATACCGAGGACGAGAAGGTCAGCATCGCGATGAACTATCTGCTGGCCAAGCAGCTTAAGACTCATGGTCTGAAAGAATCTGAAATCGCCATTTCCGAAGCTACCGTGCGTGATGTGGTGCGTTATTACACGCGAGAAGCCGGCGTACGCAGCCTGGAGCGCGAAATCTCCAAGATTTGCCGCAAGGTGGTCAAAGAGTTGCTGACCGCAAAAGGCAAGAAAACGGCTGGTCGCAAGGTCACTATCAGCCCGCGCAATCTGGATAAATACCTCGGCGTGCGCCGTTACGATTTCGGTGTTGCCACCAAAGAAAACCAGGTCGGTCAGGTGACCGGGCTGGCCTGGACCGAGGTGGGCGGCGAACTGCTGACGATAGAGACGGTTGCGATGCCGGGCAAGGGCAAGACCATCACCACCGGCAAGCTGGGCGAAGTGATGCAGGAGTCGATCCAGGCGGCCATGTCGGTGGTGCGCAGCCGTGCAAAACGGCTGGGCATCGCTGCGGACTTCTACGAGAAGAATGACATCCACATCCACTTGCCGGAAGGCGCCACGCCCAAGGATGGCCCCTCTGCCGGTATCGCCATCTGCACCGCTCTGGTGTCGGTGCTGGCCAACATTCCGGTACGTGCGGATGTGGCGATGACCGGCGAAATCACGCTGCGCGGTGAAGTGTTGCCGATCGGCGGGCTCAAGGAGAAACTGCTGGCGGCGCATCGCGGCGGCATCAAGACGGTATTGATCCCGCAGCAGAACGTGAAAGACCTGGTGGATATTCCGGACAACGTCAAGAATCACCTGGATATCCATCCCGTGAAATGGATCGATGACGTGCTGCAAATAGCCCTTGAGCGCGTTCCGGAGGCGTTGGCCGATGCCACGGCGGTGCCGGCAATCACTCCCGTCGAAACGCAAAATGAGCCCGCCGGCGTGGTTAAACATTAGATAGAAAACAACATGTAATCCCCTCATGTCACAAAATGGCCGGGAAACGCTTGACACGGGCTTTTCCGGCTTGATATAAAGCTGGTAGCAGGGTTACCTGCCATTCACTCAAACAATGTGGAAAGGGGATTACACGTGAACAAGTCTGAACTCATCGATCAAATCGCCAAGGGTGCCGATGTATCCAAGGCCTCCGCTGGTCGTGCACTTGACGCTGCAACCGCTGCAATCGCAAAAGCCCTCAAAAAGGGCGATTTGGTAACTCTGATCGGCTTCGGTACCTTCTACGTCGGCAAGCGCGCCGCCCGCAATGGCCGTAACCCGCGCACTGGCGCCACTATCAAGATTAAGGCTGCAAATTCCCCGAAATTCAGGGCTGGCAAAGCACTCAAGGATGCTGTAAACTAGCGGGCTGTTGTTGATTGGGTTAAGGGTGCTTAGCTCAGCTGGTAGAGCGTCGCCCTTACAAGGCGAATGTCGGCGGTTCGATCCCGTCAGCACCCACCATAAAGCATAACCAACGGTTTTTGGAGTGCCAGAGTTTTGGAGTGGTAGTTCAGTTGGTTAGAATACCGGCCTGTCACGCCGGGGGTCGCGGGTTCGAGTCCCGTCCACTCCGCCAAACAAAAAGGCGAGCCAAACGGCTCGCCTTTTTGTTTGGCATTCTTCTGTCGCGGTATCTCATATGGCTGTGGCATAATTCCGTCTTTTGTCGTCTCTTCCTGGTTGCAGAGGTTTAATTACTATGTTGGAAGCTATACGCGAGCGTTCACAAAGCTGGATCGCCAAACTCATCCTGGCAATGATTACCGTTCCTTTTGCGTTGTGGGGTGTCGATTCCTATTTGCGCCAGGCCGGTTCTAACGTCGCCGTGGCCAAGGTAAATGGCGAATCCGTCACCGTGCAGCAATTCAGCAAATCGCTGCAAGAACTGCGCGACAGCATGAAGGAGAAAGCCGACGCCGGATTTATGGAAAATCCGGAGGTGCGCAGCGCGGTATTGGACAAGCTTATCAATGCGCGCCTGCTGGCTGCGGAGGTGAGGCGCGGCGGTTATGCGATCTCCGACGAGCAGCTCTCCAAGACCATCATTACCATGCCGGAATTCCAGAAGGACGGACAGTTTTCGCAGGATGCGTATGACAAAATCCTTGCCGCCAACGGCTTGACTCCCAGCCGCTTCGAGGCGGTCATGCGTGGCGACCTGCTTACCCAGCAAGTCCGCAACAGCATTTCCCGGCTGGCATTCGCGCCGCATGCGGTGGCGGATAATGCGCTGCGAGTCCAGCATCAATTGCGCGAGGTCAGCGTTTATTCTTTCCGTCCGGGTGACTTTCTGAGCCAGGCGAAGGTCGAGTCTGCCGAACTGAAAGCCTATTATGACAAACATCAGGACGAGTTCCGTGTGCCGGAACAGGTGAAGCTTGATTTCGCTGTGCTTTCCGCCAATAGCCTGATCGCTTCGATGCAGATTTCGGATGCGGAGGCCAAGAAGTTTTATGACGATAATGCTGCCAAGTTCCAGGGTGACGAAGAGCGTCGTGCCAGCCATATCCTGATTGCCTTTGGTGCCGGTAAAGATGAGGCAGCCAAGGCTGCCGCCAAGAAAAAAGCGCAGGAAGTATGGGCGGAGGCGAAGAAGTCTCCGGAAAAATTTGCAGTTTTGGCCAAGAAATACTCTCAGGATCCCGGCTCAGCCGCAAATGGCGGCGATCTTGGCCCAATCAAGCGCGGCCTCATGGTTAAGCCGTTCGAGGATACGGTGTTCGGCATGGCGCCGGGCAGTATCAGCGATCCTGTCGAGACGGAGTTCGGCTATCACATAATCAAATTGATGGAAGTGAAAGGCGCTGCACAATCGTTCGACCAGGTACGCGGACAGATCCGCGCCGAACTGATGTACCAAAAGGCGCTTGCTAAATTCGCCGAGGCTGCGGAGTCCTTCAGCAATACCGTTTACGAGCAATCCGCCAGCTTGGAGCCGGCGGCGAAGGAGCATAACCTGCAGATACAGAAGAGCGACTGGATGTCGCGGGAAGATGCGGCCAAGTTTTTCAAAAATGACAAACTGGCGGGCCAAATCTTTTCCGACGAAGTGCGCAAGGAAAAACGCAATACCGAAGCCGTGGAAGTTACTCCCAATACGCTTGTCGCCGCGCGCGTCGCCGAGGCAAGGGCAGCCAGCATGAAATCGTTTGACGAGGTCAAGGCTGGCATCGAAGATAAGCTCAAGCATGTGCAGGCGGCCAGACTGGCCATGCAGCAGGGTGAAAAAGTGTTGGCTGATCTGAAAAAGGGTGGTACTGCCGCCAGTGTCGGGTGGACGAC
>NZ_DASXVH010000082.1:0-5939 GCF_036504375.1 Novimethylophilus sp. | reverse complement strand
CTGCCAGCAAGCCCAGCGGGGCCGACAGGCGCCGGCTCAGCACGAAGGCGAACGCCACCGCGGACAACATCGCCAGCATCAGCACCAGCGTCAATGTCAGCGCGAAGACTTGTTTCAATGATTGCCTGGCGTAAGACAACTCCTGGTAATCCTGGTACACCGCCTGCACCGATTCCGCAGTGTCGGAGAGCGTTTTGGGCACTGGCCGCATCAACTGCAAGATGCGCGACTCACCGCGCAGATCGAAAGTATTGACCGGCGCCAGCACGCGCAAATACAGCCCCTTACCGGATATGGGCTCGATCACGCCATGGGCACGCTGGCGCGCCTGGCGCAGCTGCTGCACGCTGGGCAGCTCCGGCAGGAAGCTGGTGGCATCGTTGCTGGAAAACGCGACAATGCGCCCCTGCGGCGTCAACAGCGCCGCATCCTGCACGCCCGCTTTCTCGCGCAGATCGTTCAATGCGGAAACATGGGCCATCGACCCCTGCAGCGAGAGTGATGCTGCCATGCTTTCGGCTTTTTCTTCGAGATCGCGCAGCATGATGTCGAGCGTGCTCTGGCCCAGCCGCAAACCGCCGTCCAACGCCGCCTCGACTTTCACGTTGAACCAGGATTCGATGGAACGGGTAAGAAAATTGACCGACACCGCATACACCACCAACCCGGGGATGATGGCCATCATCGCGAACATGCCCAAGAGGCGCAGCGTCAGCCGGCTGCCCATCACCTGGGCTTTGATCTGACGATACAGCTTCCAAAGCTGCCAGCCGACCAGTATCGTCAGCGAACCCGCCAATACCACGTTGAGCGCGAGCAGTATCGTGTAGCTCTGTCCGGAAACGGCGGTGTTGGCACTGGCGTGCGAGAGCAGATAGAGCAATACCGCGCCCAATGCAATACCGATAAAAACAACGTATTTCACTTGTCGAGACTGGGTTTGTCCGAAACCGATTTATCCAATGCCGGGGTTTTATCCAATGCCGGAGCCCAACGATAGCGCTCTGAAATCAGGTCCCACTTTTCCGAACCGATCGCGCTGACCTGCAGCGGTTTGGGCAGACTGCCATGATCGAGGCGCATGCGCAGCATCGCGTAATAGGGCGTACCCTTTTTCAGCAGGGATTTTTCCACCACCGGCCAATCCCGCAGCTGGCCCAAGGCCTGCACCGCTTCCCGCAACGTCGAAACAGTGGCCTGATGGCTGCCGATATTGATCAGATATTGGCGGGACAAGGCATGATAGCTTAAGCGTATCGTCCGGCTCGCACTGCTCACCTCATCGTCGAACCAGTAGCGATGCGGCTCCATCAGCGCGAATTCGACCAGGAAATTGAGCGCCACGCCTTTATTGATCGCCTCTTCTACCTCGGCATTCAGCTCGATATTGAAATCCGCATGCAGGAGATAGGCTTCTTCCGCCGGTGCCAATTCGGCATGCTCCACGGTGATTCCCGCTGCCAGAACGGCACGTGCCGTCAGCAGGCCGACGACCAGCAGGCATAGGCTAATTTTTTTGCAATAGCGCGTAATAAAAGCCATCATGGGCATCACAGGGCAGTAGCTGGCCTTCTTGTTCTAGACCGGATATTGCCGGACCATCCAGGGACAGGCACCGCGCATCCGGCGTTTCGGCGAGAAAGGTTTCAACCTGCAGGCTGTTTTCTTCCTGAAATACCGAACAGGTTGCATAGAGCAATTTACCACCCTTTGCCAGGGTTGACCACAATCCGCGCAGGATATTGGCTTGCTGTGCGCCAAAGCTCGCGATATCGGCATCGCGCCGCAGCCATTTGATATCCGGATGGCGGCGCACGATGCCGGAAGCGCTGCACGGCACGTCCGCCAGGATCCGGTCAAACGGGATGCCATCCCACCAGCCGGCGGGACGGGCTGCATCGCCTTGCCGCACCGTGGCAGCCAGTTCAAGTCGCCGCAGGGTGTCGCGCACCTTGCTCAGCCGTGCATCATCATTGTCGAGCGCAAGCAATTCGATGTCGGCCAGTTCCAGCAAATGCGCCGCTTTGCCGCCGGGCGCGCTGCAAGCGTCCAGCACGCGCATGCCGGCACTGACATCGAGCAGCGGCGCGGCCTGTTGCGCGCCTAGATCCTGCACCGAGGCCAGCCCCTCGCCAAACCCCGGCAATTTTTCCACCGGCAATGGGCGCTCCAGCGTGATGCCGGACGCGCCAGCGGCGGATGCCGCTATTTCATGTTGCAGCAGCAGCGAAAGATAGGCATCGCGCCCGGTTTTGCGCGCATTGACGCGCAGGGTCATCGGCGGATGGGTATTGCCGGCGACGAGCATGCTGGCCCAGGCCTCTGGGTACTGGATTTTGAGCTTGGCTATCCACCAGAACGGATAGGACAGACGGGCACCTTCATCCTGGTCGAGCTGCTGCGACAGCGTCTCCCGTTGCCGCAGGAAATTGCGCAATACCGCATTGACCAGCCCCTTGGCCCATGGCTGTTCAAAACTGGCAGCGGCGCGCACGGCGTTGTCGACCACCGCATGGGGCGCCGATTTTCCGTATTCCAGCTGGCCCAGCGCCACCAGCAGCAGGCAACGCACGCGCTCATCGGTGAGCGGCCGCTGCAGCAGCCGGCCCAGTACGGCATCGAGCCAGCCCAACCAGCGCAGCGCGCTGTAGCTCATATCCTGCAACGCGGCACGCTGCGGGGGGACGAGTTCGGGATGATTGCGGCGCAATTCGTCCAGCGCCTGGTTGAGGTTGCGCCCGGCCAGTACCTGGCCCACGGCCTGCGCGGCCAGCAGCTGGACCTTATGCAATGCCTTGCGCCAATGCCATCAGGCGGGCGACGCGTTCCTCGGTGGCAGGATGGGTGCTGAACAGCCCCTGTATGCCTTCCGCCGACAGCGGGTTGACGATCATCATCTGCGCCGTCTCCGGATGTTGCTGCGCGGTATCCATCGGGATTTGATGGGCATAGTTATGTATCTTCTTCAAGGCTGCCGCCAGTGCCTGCGGATCGCCGCTGATTTTAGCACCGCCGCGGTCGGCCTCGAACTCCCGCGAACGGGAAATCGCCATTTGGATCAGCATCGCCGCAATCGGCGCCAATATCATGATCAGGATCGTCACCGCCGGATGCACGCCGCGCTCGCGGTCGCCGCCGGAAAACAGCAAGCCGAACTGGGCAATCGAGGAAATCGCGCCGGCGATGGTCGCGGAAATGGTCGAGATCAGCGTATCGCGATGCCTGACGTGCGCCAGCTCGTGCGCCATCACGCCGCGCAATTCGCGCTCGGAAAGCATGTTGATAATGCCGGTGGTAGCCGCAACCGCTGCATGCTCGGGATCGCGCCCGGTAGCGAACGCGTTGGGTTGCGCCTCATCGATGATATAGACCCTGGGCATCGGCAGCCCGGCGTTATGCGCCAGTTCGCGGACGATGCGGTAGAACTTGGGGGCGCTCTGCTCGTCCACTTCCTGCGCGTTGTACATTTTCAGCACCATGCCATCCGAAAACCAGTAGGCGTAAACATTCATCGCCGCCGCAAACAGCAGAGCGATCAGCATGCCGCCAGCGCCGCCCAGCGCCGCACCCACCGCGCCGAACAGGACGACGATGCCCGCCATCAGAATGGTGGTTTTGAACCAGTTGCCAAGCATATTCAGATTTCCTCGGTTGGATGACTCATGCCATTAGATGGCGGAGCTGGCGGAAAATTCAAGCGTCGAAACGCTCGCCCGGATTAAGCGGCGTGCCCGCGAGGAATTCCTTCCAGTTAAGACGCTTGCCGCCGGGCTTTTGCAGCTCTTCGATGCGCAAGACACCGGCACCGCAGGCGACGACTATGCCGTTGTCGATGCCGACGATTGTTCCCGGCTGGCCGTTACCTTCTGCCGCGCGCGCGAACCAGATGCGCCATGGCTCGCCGTGCATGGCCGCCTGCGCTACCGGAAAAGGATTGAAGGCACGCACTTGGCGCGATAGTTCGCGCGCCGGTTGCTTCCAGTCCAGCGGCGCTTCGGTTTTTTGCAATTTCGCCGCATACGTGACCAAGGCCGCGTTCTGCGGCACTGCCGTCAGCCGATGCAGATTGGCCAGCGCCTCCGCCATCAGATTTCCGCCAAGATTCGCCAGGGTGTCGTGCAGGCTTTGCGCGGTATCGTTTTCGGTGATCGGCACCGCGGCTTTCATCAACATCGCCCCGGCATCCAGCGCCGGCACCACCTGCATGATGGTGATGCCGGTTGCGGCATCACCCGCCAGCAGCGCGCGCTGAATCGGCGCCGCGCCGCGCCAGCGCGGCAACAGCGAAGCATGGATGTTGAAGCAACCCAGACGCGGCATATCGAGCACGCTTTTGGGGATGATCAGGCCGTAGGCCGCGACCACCATCGCCTCCGCTTCAGCCGCGGCAATCCGCGCCTGGGCTTCGTCCGGCTTGAGCGTTTCCGGCTGGAACACTTGCAAGCCGTGTTGCAGCGCCAATTCCTTGACCGGGCTGGCCCTGAGTTTCATGCCCCGCCCCGCCGGCCGGTCGGGCTGGGTCAGCACCAGCGCAACCTCGTGCCCGGCGTCAAGCAGCGCGGCCAGTGCAGGCACGGCGAAATCCGGCGTGCCGGCGAATATTATTTTCATGATAGAGCCCAATCGCAGCTGCAGAGGGCGCGGAGCCGAGGTTTATGGGTGAGTTCCATGTCTTAAGCAGCGGGAATCACATGGTTTCTCGCAAACGCTTCTTCAGTTTATGCTTGATCCGGCCCTGTTTGAGCTGGGAAAGATATTCGACGAACACCTTGCCCTTGAGATGGTCGATCTCATGCTGGACGCATACCGCCAACAATCCGGCCGCCTCCAGCGTAAATAATCTGCCTTCGGCATCCAGCGCAGTTACCGTCACGCGCTCCGGTCGTTTCACTTTTTCGTACACGCCGGGTACCGAGAGACAGCCTTCCTCGTATTCCTGCATACCGTCGCAACTTAAAATTTGCGGATTGATGAGCACCAGCAGATCGTTCTTGGCTTCGGAGCTATCGATCACGATCACTTGCCGGTGCACGTCGACCTGAGTCGCTGCGAGGCCGATGCCGGGTGCCGCATACATGGTTTCCGCCATGTCGCGCACCAGCTTGCGAATGCTGTCGTCCACGTCAGCGACCGGTACCGCGATCTTGTGCAAACGCTCGTCCGGGTAGTGAAGAATCTGCAGAATAGCCATAAAAGCTTGCCTGTTGAATAAATTAGATGCAAAATCTAAACCGATTTCGCAAATGCCTTGGCCGAGGTGCCCCGAATGAAAAAGCGAATTATAACCCTGCTGCTGCTTTGCAGCACCGTATCCCTTGCATGCGCGGATGAGTTGCAATTGCAAGCCAATCACCCCGAACGCTATGTCGTCGTCAAAGGCGACACGTTGTGGGGCATCTCCGCGAAATTCCTCAAAGATCCGTGGCGCTGGCCGCAGATCTGGAAGATGAACCGCGAACAGATCAAGAACCCGCACTGGATTTATCCCGGCGACGTGGTGGTACTGGACACCAGCAATGGCCAACCCGAGCTGCGTCTGTTGCGCGAAACGGTGACGCTGGAACCCGGCGTCATCGCCGAACCGCTGGAACAGGCAGCCATCCCCGCCATTTCGCCCAGCGTGATTTCTCCCTTCCTTAGCCAGCCGCTGGTGATCGAAACAAAACAGCTGGAAGAGTCGCCTGAAATCGTCGCCGCGCCGGATGGACGCCTGGTGCTGGGGGCCGGCTACCGGGCGTATGTCAGCGCCATCAACGAAGGCGACGGCATGACCTGGCAGATTTATCGCCCGGGCGAAGCGCTGGTCGATCCTGAAACCAAGCAGACACTTGGGCATGAGGCTGTCTATCTGGGCGATGCCAAGGTGGTGCGCTACGGCGAACCGGCCACCGTTGCCATTACCCGCTCGAAGGAAGAAATCACCGTCAAGGACAAGCTGG
>NZ_DASXVH010000081.1:0-37014 GCF_036504375.1 Novimethylophilus sp. | reverse complement strand
TTTGCGGCTTTGACCTCGTCAAGAAAAGTAGCGAGACGTGGACAAAGGCGGCAGTTGAGATCAAAAATCGTCATGTATTGGGTTACCAAATCCTGAAAACCATCAATAACCCCTTGAAAGGTTGTGCCTTTCAGTTATATTGCTGATCAAGAAATGAGAAAGCCCAGCACGAATGCTGGGCTTGGATACAGAATCTTTACGATTCTTTATTGTAGCAACGGCTCTCACCCCGGATGAACTACAACGGTTAAGACTATAAGGGAGAACAGGCATGACAAGCAAGAACAAAAATCTTGGCCCGCTGACTTTCGGTTTGGACATCGGCATCGCCTCGGTTGGCTGGGCAGTGCTGGGCAGCAACCGCATCATCGACCTTGGTGTGCGGTGCTTCGACAAGGCGGAAACTGCCGATAAAGGCGAATCGCTCAATCTTGCCCGCCGCGAGGCACGATTGCTGCGCCGCCGCCTGCGTCGCCGTGCGTGGCGGCTTACCAAGCTGGCCCGATTGCTCAAACGCGAAGGCGTCATTAGTAATATCAATTTACTCAAGCAATCTCCCAACAAAGGTACGCCCGCCGCACTGCCTTGGCAACTGCGCGTGACAGCCCTTGATCACAAGCTCGAAACCGAGGAATGGGCGCGAGTTCTCTACCACCTGTGCAAGCATCGCGGTTTCCACTGGATGAGCAAGGCCGAGGAGAAGAAAGCCGACGAGGACAAGGAAGGCGGCGCGGTAAAGAAAGGACTTGCGGGCACCAAGAAGCTGATGCTGGAGAAAAACTACCGTACCGCCGCCGAGATGGTGCTGGCCGAATACCCGGAAGCCCAACGCAACAAACGCGGCGATTACAGCAAAGCGCTTTCCCGTACCCTGCTTGCCGAGGAACTGAAAAAGCTGTTCGAGCAGCAACGCAAATTTGGCAATCCGCATGCCGGTGAAAACCTCGAAGCCGCTATCCTCGGCAACGGCAACAAGAAAAGCGGCTTGTTCTGGGCGCAGAAACCCGCGCTATCCGGACAGGACTTGCTCAACATGCTGGGGAAATGCACGTTCGAGAAGAACGAATATCGCGCCCCTAAAGCCAGCTTTACCGCCGAACGCCATGTCTGGCTGACCCGCCTCAACAACCTGCGCATCGTGGTAGATGGCAAAATCCGCCCACTCACCGATATTGAGCGGCGCATTGCTCTGCCCTTGCCGTACAACCAAGCCAGCGACTTCAGCTACAAACAACTCCGCAAGGCGCTGGTCAAGGCAGGCTTGTCTGACGAATTCCGCTTTGTCGGTCTCTCTTACCCGAGTGAGCGTCAAAAATCCGAGGAAAAAGCCAAAGACCCGGAAGACGAAAAACTGGTCAAACTCCCCGGCTGGCAGGAGTTGCGCAAAACGCTGCAAGCGGCCGGGCTAGAAACCGAATGGCAAAAAATCTCCGTCGCCGCGCTGGACGATCAGCCGCAATTGCTGGACGACATCGCCAAGGTGCTTTCCGTTTACAAGGAAGACGAGGAAGTCGAACGCGAGCTTGGCAAACTCGATTTGCCGAACAAGGCAAAGATGGTGGAAGCGCTGCTCACTGTCCGCTTCGACAAATTCAGCAATCTTTCGCTCAAGGCGCTGTACAACATCCTGCCGCACATGGATGCCGGGCTGCGTTACGACGAAGCCTGCATGCAAGCTGGCTACCACCACAGCCAGTTGCATGAGGTCGGCGCGGGCGAGCATAAATATCTGCCGCCATTCTACGCCGGGCGCGATAAGAACGGACGCCTGAAATTCAACGAGGACTTGGACATCCCACGCAACCCGGTCGTGCTGCGCGCGCTGAATCAGGCACGTAAGGTGGTCAATGCGCTCATCAAGGTTTACGGCTCGCCGCATGAGGTGCATATTGAAATGGCGCGGGATTTGTCGAAGCCATTCGATGAACGCAGGGACATCAAAAAAGCCCAAGAAGAATTCCGTGATCGCAACGAAAAAGACCGTGCCACATTCAACACCGAATACAACACGACCGGCGAACTGAAAGGCCGAGATTTTGAAAAATGGCAGCTATACCGCGAGCAGCATGGTAAATGCGCCTATTCTTTGGAACCGCTGGATATCAACCGCCTGTTTGAAATGGGCTATGTCGAAATCGACCACGCCCTGCCCTACTCGCGCAGCTTCGATGACAGCAAGAACAACAGGGTTCTAGTGCTAGCGCGAGAGAACCGCAACAAGGGCAACATGACGCCTTTTGAATATCTGGTCGGCAAGGAAAACAGCGACCGCTGGCGGCAATTCGTGGCCTTTGTCGAATCGAACAAAATTTACCGCCAAGCCAAGCGCAACCGATTGCTCAAGAAGGACTTTGGCGAAGACGAGGCCAAGTCTTTCCGCGACCGCAACCTTAACGACACTCGCTATATCTGCCGATTTTTCAAGAACTACGTCGAGCGCTATCTCAAGCTGTCTGGCGACAGTGAGGCCAAACGTTGTGTCGTGGTGAGCGGCCAATTGACCGCCTTCCTGCGCACCCGCTGGGGGCTGGTCAAAGTCCGTAGCGACAGCGACCGCCACCATGCGTTGGATGCCGCCGTGGTCGCGGCTTGCAGCCATGGCATGGTCAAGCGGCTCTCCGATTATTCCCGCCGCAAGGAACTGGAACAGGTACGCGAAGGCTTCATCGACATGGGAACCGGAGAAATCGTGAATCCCGCCATGCTCGACCAACTGGAACAACACTTCCCCGCGCCGTGGTCGCACTTCCGCGACGAACTGCTGGCGCGGCTTTCCGTAGACAACCCGGCAACCCTGCGTGCCGAAATCGAACAACTCGGCAGCTATCCGCCGGAAGCGCTGGAATCCTTGCATGCCCTGTTTGTCTCACGCGCCCCGCAACGGCGCAACAGCGGCGCAGCGCACAAGGAAACCATCTACGCCCAGCCGGAGCGCCTGAAAACACAAAGCGGCGTTACCCAGAAAGTGGCGGTGGCCGACCTCAAAGCATCGGACGTGGACAAGCTGATAGACCCACATCGCAACGAAAAACTCTATGCCGCCCTGCGTACATGGGCGGAAAAACGCGAGGAGCGGGAGAAGCGCGCCAGAGAAATCGAAAAATCGGCGAAGGAGGCCAAGCGCGAGCTATCAGGTGACGAGAAGGCCGATATTGAGCGCCTGCGCGCCCTGCCCCGCAAACCAGACAAGAACGGCAACCCTACAGGCCCCATCGTGCGTACTGTGACCATGGTGATCAACAAACTTTCCGGCATCCACATTCGCGGCGGCGTTGCCAAGAACGACACGATGCTGCGCGTGGATGTGTTTACCAAGGCAGGCAAGTTCCATCTGGTACCGGTTTATGTGCATCATCGGGTGACGGGGCTGCCGAATCGAGCGATTGTCGCATTCAAGGACGAGGAAGAATGGACGCTGATTGATGACAGTTTTCTGTTCTGCTTCTCGCTGTATCCGAATGATTTGGTGCGAGTGACGTTGAAAAAAGAAGGCCACCTCGGATACTACACAAGCTGTAATCGCTCAACTGGCGCCATTAATATATGGGCACATGACCGAAACCAGAAGATAGGCAAAGCTGGAATGATTGAGAGCATCGGCGTCAAAACTGCACTGAACGTCGAAAGATTCAACGTAGATGTTCTTGGCAACATCTACCCCGCCCCACTGGAGTATCGTCGTGACCTGGCGTAGTATCGTCATCTCACGCCCGGCCAAGCTGCGCCGCGAACATTACTCCCTCGCCATTGAGCAGGATCAGACCGCCTTTGTACCGTTCGAAGATATCGCCGTCATCCTGCTCAACCACCGCGAAATCACGCTCACCCACCCGGTGCTTTCCGCTTGCGGCGAATACGGCATCAGCCTGTTCGCCACCGGCGACACGCATCATCCCAGCGGCGTATTCCTGCCCTACCTGCCGCACTCCCGCGCTACGCGCTGGCTACGGCTGCAACTAGATTTTCCGCGCCCGGTTGCCAAACAAACCTGGGCCGCCATCGTACGGCGCAAGATCGCCAATCAAGCTGAATGCCTGCGCCTGACCGAGCGCGACGGCGCGGATAGGCTGGAATCCTATGAGACGCGAGTACGTTCTGGCGACACTGGCAATCTGGAAGGACAAGCAGCGGCTTTTTATTTCCCGCAACTTTTCGGCAAAGGGTTTCGACGCGACCATGCACGCTTCATCAATGCCGCGCTGGACTATGGCTACGCCGTACTGCGCGGTGCCATCGCCCGCGGGTTGGTAGCGCATGGCTTGCTGCCTGCTTTAGGTATCTTTCACGCCAGCGAACAAAATGCCTTCAACTTGGCTGACGATTTGATCGAACCATTCCGCCCGCTGGTGGATTTGTGCGTAGCGAACATAACGCCATCGCCCGACGCCCCGCAGGAAGTGGCCTTGGGCCATGACGAATTGCAACCCAAAGACAAAGTGACTCTGGTCAACCTACTCAATGTAGATGTCGCCATGCCACGCGGACAAATGTCTGTGTTGTCGGCCATTGAGCAGGCTGTAGAAAGTCTTGCACGGATTTACGATGGGGGTAATGCCGCGTTGTTGGAACTGCCCATTTTGATCGGTTTGGAACAGCACCGTTTAGAGTTTTAACCATGAGCGGGGAGAACAGACGATTCATGCGACTAATGGTTTTGTTTGATCTCCCTGTAGTCACCAAGGCTGAACGCCGGGCTTACACCCTGTTCCGCCGCTTTCTCATCAATGATGGCTATGACATGATCCAGTTCTCGGTGTATGGCCGTCTGCTCAACGGCAACGACGCGCTGGAAAAGCATATGAAACGGCTGGTGGATCACCTGCCACCGGAAGGATCAATTCGCTGCCTGGCCGTCACCGAAAAACAATACGCCAGCATGAAACTGCTGGTCGGCCTGCCGCTTTTTCAGGAAAAAGCCGTCAAATCAGACCAAATGCTGCTGTTCTGACACGATATTTTTCGAGCAAGACGCCCGCCAGATTCGCATCTGGCGGGCGTTTGCGCGAGGTCTATGGTAGCTCATCCGGGGTGAGAGAGGGAGCTACAACTTAGCAGCTTGCCTGTCGGCCATACTACTGATGGTAGCTCATCCGGGGTGAGAGAGGGAGCTACAACACGACAACCATCATTTCACCTCGTTCAATAATGGTAGCTCATCCGGGGTGAGAGAGGGAGCTACAACCCATCGAGATCGCCCGAGCCGTGGTCGATGATGGTAGCTCATCCGGGGTGAGAGAGGGAGCTACAACCTGCAATGGTGCTCATCTGGTGATAAGAGAATGGTAGCTCATCCGGGGTGAGAGAGGGAGCTACAACATAGATATCGCCCTGGATAACGCCGCCTCGATGGTAGCTCATCCGGGGTGAGAGAGGGAGCTACAACATCGCTTCATTTACTACTACAGGCTGCAGGATGGTAGCTCATCCGGGGTGAGAGAGGGAGCTACAACGATAGGGCAAGTTATGAACAGGTATGAATAATGGTAGCTCATCCGGGGTGAGAGAGGGAGCTACAACGCAGGGGCGGGCAACATCGCCAACATGTACATGGTAGCTCATCCGGGGTGAGAGAGGGAGCTACAACTTGGTTGGAGTCAGGGTCAGGGTGGCCTGAATGGTAGCTCATCCGGGGTGAGAGAGGGAGCTACAACGAACTGTCAGCACAACGCATGACACCGCGCATGGTAGCTCATCCGGGGTGAGAGAGGGAGCTACAACCTTTGATGCTTGGGCAAAGCAGTATGGTGAATGGTAGCTCATCCGGGGTGAGAGAGGGAGCTACAACGCATTTCGAGCTTGTAGCTTGGCGATCTCGATGGTAGCTCATCCGGGGTGAGAGAGGGAGCTACAACGCTGGGGCAGGCAGCCCCATAAAGGGGCCACCCTCCCCAGCGTTCTCGCTTCGCGAGGCTAGCAAAACCGATGCGCCCTCTCAAAAGAAATGGGGCCAATCGGCCCCGTTTCTTTCCATCACTGCTTACGCTGCTTTTTTCAACGGCTCTCGCTCCCGTTTACTGACATATAGCATCTCGATCCCCAGCACATTACCGCTCGCGTCATAGTCCAGCATCACGCCGGGGCTGATCTCCGTAGTCTTATCCACTTCGCCGTCCACCAACTCGATATAGAGCGCATCCGCGACTGGATCAAATTCAATTTTCATCATCTTCGCCTATTCAAAAAACACCGTCACCACAGTGACCGGATCAGTTGTCTCATTGTAGATCACCCGCAATACCTTGAATTCCCTTTCCGGGATTCCCTTCAATGCGTGGATCAGCTGCGGATCCTCCGGATCTGGTTTCGTTGTGTCCGGTTCGTCCAGAGCAAGCTGGATCCACTCCGTTAAAACCTTCCGCTTCTGCATCCAGATTGCCACGTTTTGCCCGTTCCTGAAAATAATCCGCCGTCTTGATCGCTGCCAGTTTCTCGGCAATCGCGGTTACAATAAACTGGTTGAGCGAAGTGCCATCATCCCGCGCGGCCCGCTCAACAGATTGCTTGAGTGAAGCCGGCAAACGCAAAGCGTAATTGCTAGTGGTTCCCATCACGTAGCTCCTTTAAAAAATCGCTCGGCTTCATCACCCTAAGATGGAAATTTTCACACTATGGCAAAAGAAAAACGTTAAAGAAGCTTATCCCAACTGATCAATGGGAATTGTAAGCTTTCCGAGGCGGGAGGGGAAACCACAGCAAAATCCGGTTTTGCAAATGAAAAGGGCAGCCGGTTGGGCTGCCCTTTCAACGCAATGCAGGCGAGGCCGCCTGCGCTACGGCTTACTTCACGCGGTTGCGGTATTCGCCGGTACGGGTATCGATTTCGATCTTGTCGCCGGTGGCAACGAACAGCGGCACCGGCAGCTCGAAGCCGGTGGAAATCTTGGCGGGCTTCATCACCTTGCCGGAAGTATCGCCCTTGACGGCGGGTTCGGTGTAGGTCACTTCGCGCACGACCGAGTTCGGCAGGTCGACCGAGATGGCTTTTTCGTTGTAGAACACCATTTCGCAGGCCATGCCGTCGTCGAGGTAGTTGATCGCCTCGCCCATGTTTTCGGCTTCGACCTCGTACTGGTTGAACTCGGCGTCCATGAACACGTACATCGGGTCGGCGAAGTAGGAATAAGTGCATTCCTTCTTGTCCAGCACCACCACTTCAAACTTGTCGTCGGCCTTGTAGATGGACTCGCTGGGCGCGTCGGTCAACAGGTTCTTGAATTTCATCTTGACGACCGCGGAGTTGCGGCCGGATTTGTTGTATTCGGCCTTTTGCACCACCATCGGGTCGTTGCCGATCATGATCACGTTGCCTACGCGGAGTTCCTGTGCAGTTTTCATAATGCGTTCCTAATGCAAAACTAAAGAGGTTGCAAAACCAAAAGTCGAGCATTATATCTTGTTTTTACAGAAATTTACCAGCCTGGCCGCGAGGTCTTGCTGCGCCGCGAGCGCCGCTTTCCAGCCGCGCGCATGGCGCTCCAGTTCCGCCCGCTGCCGCCACCAATCCGGCCAGGCTTCGCCCGTATTCACGCCACTATTCCAGGCCCGCCAGAAACCCCGTAAAGCGCCTGCGGCCGGGGCCGACAGGCCGGCGCAATAAAGCTCGAGAAACGCCTCCAGCTTGGGCTGGTGCGCATCATCCTGCTGCGGGTAGATATGCCAGACGAACGGTTTAGCCGCCCACTGCGCCCGCACGAAGGAGTCTTCGCCGCGCACGAAATTGATGTCGCAAGCCTGCAACAGCCGGTCGTAATCGTCCTGTTCGAGGAAAGGCAGCACATGCACCGCAAGGTTGCCGCGAGTAATGCAATCGCCGGGATGCAGCAGCCCCGGCCCGGCCCAGGCCGATACCTGCGGCAGCAAGCGGCCCTCGGGCAGCAGGCAGGTGATCGGCGTTGCGGAGGCTGCCCATGTGTCCAGCAGCCCGTGCACAGCGGCGTTTTCGTAACCGAACAGCGAGATGCGCACTTCGTCCGGCTGCGGCAAGGAAAAGCCATGCCCGGCCCACCACGCGCCGGCAGCAAAGCCCTGCCCCAGCCCGGCCTCGCGCAGCAGGCCGCCGGTGCCGGGGGCGAATCCGGGAAAGAAAAAATGCTTGGTCAGCGGCAGCGCGGGATGCTTTGACACACCGCCGTGGCAGCCGACGACCCAGCCTTCAGCGCTCAGGTACTCCAGATTGATCCACACCGGCTTGAGGCTCTGCGCCGCCATCGCGGCGACATAGTTCGCCGGCAATTCGCAGGCGAAGGCTTCGATTACCGCTTCTGCCGGCTCTACAGCGGGAAATAATTTATCCCAGCGCCGGATTTCGACGCCGCGGCAAGTCTGCCGGTCAAGCGCCGGCAGCACCTCGGGGCACAGACGCTGCAGGCTGGCGAGATCATCCCCCCACAGCCGCACCGTGAGCTGATATTCGGCCGCCAGCTGGCGCGCCAGCCGCCAGCACACGCCGATGTCGCCGTAATTGTCGATCACGGCGCAGAAAATGTCCCAGGTACGAGGGGCGGTCATAAACGTAGTAAAAGGAATTGGTCAGGAGGGATCTTACTCAAATCCAGGCGATTCAAGAAAACATTCAAGCCTCGGAAATGGTCCGAATTTTATTCGGGCGACGCCCGGTCGCAACAGAGAGAAGTTTATTTCGCCGAGCGTTGCGGCGGCATGCCCTTGGACTTGTTCAGGCTTTCCGTAATGGCCACCACCTTGTCTCCCTGAGAGGCATCCGACACGACCGATGCCGGCCTTGCCGGATGCGCGAGCAGGCTTTCTATGTCGGCGTAGCGGGCGCACGCAATGCCCTTCGACTTCAGGCCCTCCACGATGGCATTGAAGGCTGAATCATTCGACAGAATGGAAAACTGCGCATCCGGATGTTGAGTGGCAAGTTCGCCCAGCTGGAACGCGATGTTGAACTCGATCGCATTGTGGCGCGCACTGTCGACCTGGATATATTCGGCATCGTCGCCGAATGCGTGCAGCGCACGTGCCAGGGCGATAGGAATCATGTTCTGATGGCGGCCCAGGAAAATCTTGATCTTGGTCAGGCACGAACTCTCGCCGATCAGGCCGAGATTGCCAAGCTGGGTGTTCTCGTAATCGACAAACAAATAGTGTGTTTGCATGACCATTCTCCCGGGGGCTGTCGGAGCTTACTGGTATTCTATACAACAAATCAGGCAAGCACTATGTGCGATGGCACACATAGTGCCAGAATCGCCTCAATGGGCTTGATAAGCAACGGCTTTCGGGAATTCCGTTAACCTGCCAAACGCAGTCCTGGAGGTGGATTCGCAGCTGGTCCGGCCTGATCAGAGGTGCCCTTAAGCAGCCTCACGCGCCGCGCTCCGCCAGCCACTGCTCAGTTTCCGGCTGCAGCGTGACGTGGTTGATGCCGTAGCGTTCGTTCAGCATTTCGCGCATCGCCGGCAGCACATGCATCCAGCCCTGCAGATCGTGCAGCACCACATGCGCGGAAAGCGCCACGACGCCGGAGGACAGTGTCCAGAGATGCACGTCGTGGACCGACGCAACCCCATCCATCTGACTCATCGCGCTTTCCACCTCATGCAAGTCGAGATTGAACGGTACACCTTCCATCAGCACATGCAGCACCTCGCGCAACAAGTTGAAGGTGGATGCCAGAATCAGCGCTGAAATCAGCATGGACAAAATCGGGTCGATGCGCGTCCAGCCAGTGAAATAGATCACCGCGCCGGCGGTGATGGCAGCCACCGAACCCAGCAGGTCGCCCATTACGTGCAATAGCGCCGCACGCGAATTGATGTTGGCGTGCCCGTGGTGCAGTTGCCAGGCCACCATGATGTTCACCAGCAGGCCGATAACCGCGATCAGCATCACCTCGCCGCCCGCCACCGGCTGCGGGTGGGTCAGCCGGTGCGTCGCCTCCATCACGATCCCCGCCACCACCGCCAGCATGAGCAGCCCGTTGACCAGCGCGACGATCACCTCGACCCGCGCCAGGCCAAAGGAGTGCTTGTGCGAAGGCGGTCTCAGCGCTATCCAGGAAGCCAGCCAGGCCAGCCCCAGCGAGGCGGAATCGGAAAACATATGCCCGGCATCGCCCAGCAATGCCAGCGACCCGGTCAGCCAGCCGCCGACCGCCTCGACGAAAGCAAAGCCCAGGGTCAACGCGACCGGCCAGAATAAATTCAGGTGCGCGCTGGCGTGATGGCGGTGGGGAAGGTCGTGGGAGTGGATGTCAGATGTCATGAAAACAAAAAATACCGGCTGAAGATACTTCGCAGCCGGCATATTAACCCGGATACCGCATAAATTGTCATCCGCCAGCAGGCGGATTTGCGCGGCATCCGGGGCGACCGATCCGGGTCGTTACTTGGTTTTCTGTTCCTGCATTTGGTCATGTATCTCTTTTCGCTTCTGCATGTGTTCTTTCATCTTTTCGCGCATCATTTCGCGGCCCTTGCGCATTTCATCCTTGTCGATAAAGCCGTCGCCGTTGGCGTCCAGTTTCTTGAACATTTCTTCCATGCGCTTTTCGTGGGCGGCCTTGAATTCATCGTGGCTGACCTTGCCGTCGTGATTGGTGTCCGCCTGCTCCATCATGTTCTCGTGGCCGCCGTCCCTCTCATGCTCCGCCCACGCGACACCTTGCATCGCCAGCAGCAATGCGATCCCTAACAACATGCCAATATGCTTGTTCATACCGATCCCCTCGTGAAAATATGGTGAAAATATGCGAAATGCACCTCATCATAACGCGGCGCAGGCTTCGCCGTTGACCCAACGACTGCTCTATAATCAAACGGTATCCATCCAGGAGCTTGCCATGAACATCCGCCCCATTCTGATCGCAGCGCTGCTTGCAACATCCACATTCGCCCTGGCAGACGAACAGTACGTCGTCATCCATGCCATCGGCGACGAAGGCGTCGGCGCTATCATCGGCACCGTCAAATTGAGCGATACCGCCACCGGACTGGCGTTTGATCCCGATCTCGGCGGCCTTACACCCGGCCTGCACGGCTTTCATGTGCACGAAAAGCCCAACTGTGGCACCGCCGATAAGGACGGCAAGCAAACCGCCGGCCACGCCGCCGGCGGCCATTACGACCCGCACAAGAGCGGCAAGCATGCCGGCCCGCAAGGCGAAGGCCATCAGGGCGACCTGCCAGCGCTGGAAGTCAATGAAAAAGGCGAAGCCGTCAAAGCGCTGCTGGCGCCACACCTTAAGCTTGCCGACATCAAGGGCCGCGCATTGATGATTCATGCCGGCGGGGACAATTACAGCGACGCCCCCAAGCCTCTGGGCGGCGGCGGACCGCGCGTTGCCTGCGGAGTCATAGAATGAGATTTGCGGCCCGCCTGCTATGCGTCATCGGCCTGGCGGCCATGCTGGTCGCCTGCGACCGCCTGACGCTGGAGAACTACGGCAAGATCAAGTCCGGCATGAACTACGACGAAGTGAAAAGCATCCTCGGCTCGCCGACCAAATGCAGCGAAGTGCTGAGCATCAGGAGTTGCGCCTGGGGCGACGACAAGCATCATGTCAACGTGAGCTTCGTCGCCGATCAAGTGGTGCTGACCGCGGCGGAGAATCTGCATTGATTTCTCCCTCCGGCGATGCAACAACCTCGATGTCCAGCAAGCCGGTTATTGCGGATCCAGCGGCGGCGACAGGCCGTTATGGTCCAGCTCTTGCGCCAGCGCCAGCAGGCGGCCTTGGTATTTGCCGGAAGGCATGACGCGGGGCACCTGCAGTTGCAGGTCTTCGGGGTTCATCGCCCCCGGCCGCGCGCCGGCCTTTAACCCACACCGGAGCCTGACGCATCGTTAATAGTGCCGGCGCGCGGCAATGACGCCGGGCACCTCGGGGATCAGCGCAAGCAGGCGGGGCAGCTGATCCATATCCGTCAGTTCGACCGTGAAGCGCATCAGCGCCCGATGGTTCTTGCTGAGGCTGTTCATCCTGGTGACGTTGACCTTTTCCCTGACGAACAGGTCGCCGATATCGCGCAGCAGTCCCTGCCGGTCGTGGCTTTCCACTTCGATCCTGACCGCAAAGTTGGCGCCCTTGCCGCTCGCCCAGCGGGCGCCCAGCATGCGGTCGCGCCGGTTTTCCGCCAGGCGCAGCATGGCCGTGCAGTTTTGGCGATGGATGGTGATCCCCCGGCCGGAGGTGACATAGCCAACGATCGGGTCGGGCGGCACCGGCTGACAGCATTTTGCCACCTTGGTCATCAGGTTGCCCATGCCTTCGACCAGAATACCCGTGGTGGAGGCCTGTTCGGCCGCAGGTTTGGGGGCGACGGGTTTGGGCAGTTCCACGGGGGTGGCCGGCATGGCTTCCTGGACGGCAAGCGCGAGGCGGCGCGGCGCGATGTCGCCGCGTCCGAAAGCCGCCAGAAAGTCTTCGGTTTTGTGGAAGCGCAGTTTCTGGGCGATTTTTTCCTGGTTGACGGTAGCGACGCCCAGCCGATGCAATTCGCGATCCAGCTGCGCCCGGCCATGAGCGACGTTTTCATCGAAGTTCTGGTGGTTGAACCAGTGCCGCACCTTGGCCCGGGCGCGCGCGCTTTGCAGGTATCCCAGCGCCGGATTCAGCCAGTCGCGGCTGGGGGCTCCCTGTTTCGCCGTGAGAATTTCCACGCGCTGCCCGTTCTGCAGCTTGTAACTGAGCGGCACGATGTTGCCGTCCACCTTGGCGCCCCGCGTGCGGTGCCCGAGGTCGGTATGCAACGCATAGGCAAAATCCACCGGGGTCGCCCCTTTGTGCAAATCGATGACCTTGCCCTGCGGTGTGAGCACGTAAACCTGATCCTGGAACAATTCGCTCTTGAACTGCGCCAGCATCTCGCCCCGCTCCGCCACTTCTTCCTTCCACTCCAGGATCTGGCGCAGCCAGGCAATTTTCTCGTCGAACCCGGCGTCGGATTTGCCGCCTTCCTTGTAGCGCCAGTGGGCGGCGACCCCCAGTTCCGAATGCTGGTGCATCTCAAAGGTGCGGATCTGCACTTCTAATGGTAATCCGCGCGGGCCGGCGACGGCGGTATGCAGCGAACGGTAGCTGTTGCTTTTGGGATGCGCGATATAATCGTCGAACTCTTCCGGAATGGGCTGCCACAGGTCGTTCACCAACCCCAGGGCGGCATAGCAGTCCCCGACGTCGTCGACCAGGATGCGCACCGCGCGCACGTCGTAGAGCTGGCTGAAATCCACCCGCTTGCGCTTCATCTTGTTGATGATGCTGTGGATGTGCTTGGGGCGGCCCGTCACTTCGGCCTCAATGCCGGCACCTTGCAGTTCCCGCTTTAACCGGGCGATCACGTCCGCGATGTATTGCTCGCGGTCTATCCTGCGCTCGTCCAGCAGCCGGGCGATTTTCCTGTATAAATCCGGCTCCAGGTAGCGCATGGAAAGGTCTTCCAGCTCCCACTTGATCTGCCATACGCCGAGACGGTTGGCCAGCGGCGCGAAAATACTATGGGTTTCCTGCGCGATGAGCTTCTGCTGCTCGGCGTCGGCGCCCGACAGGCAGCGCAGGGTCTGGGTGCGTTCGGCCAGCTTGATCAGCACTACGCGGATATCTTCCACCATCGCCAGCAGCATCTTGCGCAGGCTTTCCACCTGCTGGACATCGTCGCCTTTTTCCTTCTTTTTCTTGTGCAGGCCGGGCATCTCGCTGAATTGCCGGATTTGCTCCATGCGCGAAATGCCTTCGACCAGGCTCCTGACATTGGGGCCAAAACTTGTTTCCAGCACTTCGCCCCAGTCATCCAGATACTCGGGCACCGCGTGCAGGATGGTGGCGGCGATCGTTTCAGAATCCATGTTCATGCCGACCAGGATCGCAGCCGCTCCCAGCGCGTGCTGCAACAGCGGGGCACCAGTCAGTTCGAGCTTGCCGTCGTAGAGCGGCTCGGCCAGCGCGCAGGCAGAGCGAATCTCGTCGATTTCGGCGGGAGCGTAGAGGTGCGCCACGGCATCGAGCAGGGTCTGGATGCTTTTGCCGTCCTTGCTGGATAAGGCGGTCAGTTTGTGCCGGACGGAAACCATGGGGAATTATTGCATCAATGCGCGTGGGATATAAACAAGAATGGCGGCAATGACAGCGACGATGCGAAACCAGCCGGATGGCTGCGGAATTATTGAATAGACAACGGTTGCGGCTTTAACCGTAACGCGGGGAATCAAGCCTGACGCCAGACTCCATCCCCCGCGCCCAGGCTCAACGCGTCCTGACGATTACTCCGTACAGCATGTCGTACCTCCTTATCGAAAGCACTCAAAACGCCATCGTCTTATGGACTTCGGCCCCCGTAGCGGCTAGCTACGCTCCAGTAAGAACAGACCGTCGCGTAAAAGTTCATCGGGGGCTGCCCGGAGTCAGGCCGCCACTTCGGTAATCGGGATCACTTTTTTGACATACTCCGGCATCTGGTCGAAGTTGAGGTAGCGATAGATATTGCCCGCGTCCCTGGAAAGCTTGTCGCCCACCGTCGCCAGGTATTCCTCCGGCGTCGGCATCCGGCCCAGGCGCGCGCACACCGCGGCCAACTCGGCGGAGCCGAGATAGACGCGGGCGTCCTTGCCCATGCGGTTGTCGAAGTTGCGCGTACTGGTGGAGAACACCGTCGCGCGGTCGGCGACGCGCGCCTGGTTGCCCATGCACAGGCTGCACCCCGGCACTTCGGTTCTGGCGCCGGCGCGGCCGAACACCGCGTAGGCGCCCTCCTCGCGCAGTTCGGCTTCGTCCATGCGCGTCGGCGGCGCGATCCACAGGCGGGTCGGAATCAGGCCGGCGTCTTCCAGGATATTAGCGGCCGCCCGGTAATGGCCGATATTGGTCATGCAGCTGCCGATGAACACTTCGTCTATCCTGTCGCCGACCACTGCCGACAGCGGCTTGATGTCGTCGGGGTCGTTGGGACAGGCCACCAGCGGCTCCTTGATTTCGTTGAGGTCGATCTCGATCACATGCGCGTATTCGGCGTCACGATCCGGCTCCAGCAATTCCGGCGCCGCGAGCCAGGCGTTGATCTTGTCGATGCGCCTGCGCAGCGTGCGGGCGTCCTGATAGCCGCCCTCGATCATGTTCTCCAGCAGCGCGACATTGGAGCGCAAGTACTCGATCACGGGTTCCTTATTCAATCGCACGGTGCAGCCGTTGGCCGATCTTTCAGCAGAAGCGTCGGCAAACTCGAACGCCTGCTCCACCTTGAGGTCGGGCAGCCCTTCGATTTCCAGGATGCGGCCGTTGAACACGTTCTTCTTGCCCTGCTTGCCGACCGTGAGCGCGCCTTGCCGGATCGCAGCAAAGGGGATCGCGTTGACCAGGTCGCGCAGCGTGATGCCGGGCTGCATCTCGCCCTTGAAGCGCACCAGCACCGATTCCGGCATATCCAGCGGCATCGCGCCCATCGCTGCGGCGAAAGCCACCAGGCCGGAGCCGGCGGGGAACGAGATGCCGATGGGGAAGCGCGTGTGCGAATCGCCGCCGGTGCCGACGGTATCCGGTAATAACATCCTATTGAGCCAGGAGTGGATCACGCCGTCGCCGGGGCGCAGGGAGACGCCGCCGCGGCTCGACATGAATTCCGGCAGCGTGTGCTGCAGTTTGATGTCCACCGGCTTGGGGTAGGCCGCGGTGTGGCAGAAGCTTTGCATCACCAGGTCGGCGGAAAAGCCCAGGCAGGCCAGTTCTTTCAACTCGTCGCGCGTCATCGCGCCGGTGGTGTCCTGCGAGCCGACGGTAGTGATCTTGGGCTCGCAATAGGTGCCGGGGCGGATGCCTGTCACGCCGCAGGCGCGGCCCACCATCTTCTGCGCCAGCGTAAAGCCGCGGCCGGTGTCCATGGGCGGCTGCGGCTGGATGAACAGTGTGGACGGCGTCAGGCCCAACGACTCGCGCGCCCTGTTGGTCAACCCGCGACCGATGATCAGCGGAATACGCCCGCCGGCACGCACTTCGTCCGGCATCGTGATCGGCGTCAGTTCGAAAGTGCCGATGGTTTCCCCGGCTGCATTGGTAACCTTACCGGCGAACGGGTGGATGGTGATCACGTCGCCGGTAGCCATTTTCTCCACGTCGCACTGGATCGGCAGCGCGCCGGAATCCTCGGCGGTATTGAAGAAGATCGGCGCGATCTTGCCGCCCAGCACGATGCCGGCGCTGCGTTTGTTGGGGATGTGCGGGATATCCTCGCCCATGTGCCATTGCACCGAGTTGATCGCGGATTTGCGCGAGGAGCCGGTGCCGACGATATCGCCCACGTAAGCCAGCGGCAGGCCCTGCTGCTTGAGCCTGGCGATGGCAGCCAGCCCGTCCGGCATTTTGGACACCAGCATGGCCCTGGCGTGCAGCGGAATATCCGGGCGCGACCAGGCTTCCTGCGCGGGCGACAGGTCGTCGGTATTGGTTTCGCCCGGCACCTTGAACACCACGCACCGGATCGCTTGCGGCAGCGGCGGACGCGAGGTGAACCATTCGGCATCGGCCCAGGATTGCAGCAGCTTCCGCGCCGCCGCATTGCCGGCGCGGGCTTTCTCTTCCACATCGTGGAAGGCGTCGAACATCAGGATGGTGCGCGACAGCGCAGCCACCGCCTCGCTGGCCAAGTCGGTGTCCAGCAGCGACACCAGCGCCGGCACATTGTAGCCGCCCAGCATCGTGCCCAGCAGCTGCGCCGCCTGCCGGCGCGACACCAGCGGAGAGTGCGCGATGCCCCTGGCGACATCGGCCAGGAAAGCCGCCTTGACGTAAGCCGCCTGATCCACGCCTGCGGGAATGCGGTTTTCCAGCAGGTCGAACAGCATGGCCTCTTCTCCGGCAGGCGAGGTTTTCAGCAGGTCAACCAGCTGTGCGGTTTGTTCCGGTGTCAGCGGCAGCGGCGGCAAGCCAAGCGCGGCGCGCTCGGCGACATGGTCTCGATAGGAATTCAGCATGGGTTTAACAAGGCATCGGAAAAAATTTGATTATACCGCCGGGATCAGCGGTTAAATATCGTCGCGTGCGGTGCGGCGGCAAACCGCGTCAGTAAAAGGATCGGCTGAACGGCGAGCCGCAGCTTTTGGTGCCGGCTTTCTCTTCCATCTCGTCCAGCAGCGTTTTTTCATAGTCCTTGCCATGGCGGGCTTCGAGAAAAGCGCGCATTTCGGTCACCGTCACCAGGCCGTCATGATCTGCGTCCAGCGCCCGAATATTCTCCTCCGCGCCGGGTGCCGGCGGTGCAGCATCGGCCACGGCTATGGCCGGCAACAGGCACAAAATCAGCAGCGGAAAAACCGGCTTGGGCATCAGCTCTCGCATTCGAAATTAACGATCCGTTTAGGTATCAGTTTTGCACACAGGCTGTCAACACAAGTATAATTCCGGCTTTAATATCTTTTTACTGGAAATTCCTCAATGAAATCCCTGCTCGCTCTTCTTGCGTCCGCCGTTTTCTCCGTTTCCGCCCTGGCCGAGTTGCCGCCGGGCCACCCGTCGGCCGACGCCGCTGCCGACATGCTGCACCCCGCCAAGGACATTCCCGACAGCCAGCTGCCGCAAAAAGGCAAGGTGCTGAGTTTCATCAACACCGATCAGTACACCTATATCGAAGTGTCGCAGGACAAGACCAAGGAAAGCCTGTGGCTCGCCTCCACCACGGTGGCAGTGAAAAAGGGCAACCAGATCCGCTTCGACGACGGCTTCGTGATGAACAATTTCTACAGCAAGACCTTGAAGCGTACCTTCCCCAAGGTGCTGTTCGTCAGCAAGGTGGTCGTGGTCAAGTAAACCCCGTCAAGATCGCTGCAACAAAAGAAAGCACCCACGGGTGCTTTCTTTTTGCGTCGTACCATCGGAAAGCTCAGCCATACACCGCTCGTGCCGCGCCCACTGCCCTGCCGCACCGGCACTCCCTTCAGTGCGCCCTCCGCAGCAATTTTTAAGACAGCTTCGACAGACGATCCCCTTGTCGCCTGGCTCTACCAGATTGATGAAGCAGGTTTCCACGCCCCGTGCCGTGAAAGGTATCGAATCCGCCAGAAATTTCTATAAGAATTCAGTAAAGATTCTAATGCCCATGTTAGCGACAATAAATCTCAGACCCACGGCCGCCCGGTGTAACCGGCCTGCCGTGGAATCCCGATAGAGCCTTATTGCAAAAAGAATGGCATTGTGAAAAGAAAATTCCGGGTAAGCTTCAACGGGTTCCATATTGACAACGATCATGGCGTTTTTCATGAGGGTAGGAAGCTGACGCTCTATCCCAAGGAGCTGGCGGTGCTGGCCCTGCTGGTACAACGCGCCGACGAGCTGGTGTCCAAGGAAGAATTGATCGAAGTGGTGTGGAATGGAGCGCCCACGTCAGATGAAAGCATCGCGCGTTGCGTCTCGGTCATCAAATCCCGCCTGCGCGAGGCCAGTCCCGGGACGGACGCGCTCATCAAGACCGAGTACGGCCGCGGCTATCGCTTCGTCGGCAAGGTTTCCAGCGGCAAGTCCTGGTTTTGCGAAGAGAGCTTCCTGACGCTGATCGACGCATTTTCCGACTTGATCGCTCTCAAGGACGGCAACGGACGCTGGCTGGTGCTCAACCAAGCGGGGATCGACCTCTACGGCCTCGCAGGCCAGCCCTGGCAATACAAGACCGACACGGAGCTGGCCGCATTGGCATCGCCCGGCAATCTGGAAGGTTTCCGGACCGGCAGCGCCTCCGACGAAATCGCCTGGCAAACCAGACAGCCAAGCTACTCGACGAAAAAGGTGTACGCCCGCGACGGCAGGGTGCGCATCCTTGAGGTCGTCAAATCGCCACTGTTTAATGAAGACGGCAGCCGCAAGTCACTGGTGATCCTGGGGCGTGACGTGACCGGGAAAGCCGCAGCCGGAGAGCACCGCGAGTTCCCGGACGGAACATGCGGCAACGGCCATGAGGCTGTCATGATTACCGATGCCGACAACAATATCCTTTCGGTAAACCGCTTCTTTACCGAAGTCACCGGCTATACGGCCGAAGAAGTCATCGGCAGGAATCCGCGCATTCTGTCGTCAAGCCGCCACTGCAAGAAGTTTTATCAGGCAATGTGGCATCGTCTCAGGACGGAAGGATCCTGGCATGGCCAAATCCGGGCTTGCCGCAAGGACGGCAAAATTTACCCCAAATGGCTCGACATCGGCACGATGCATGACCAGGATGGCAAGCCGACACATTACATCGCCACCTTTTCCGATATCACGCAACGCAAGGCAACAGAAGAACAGCTTGAGTTCATGGCCTACCACGATCCGCTGACCAGGCTGCCCAACCGCCTCCTGCTGCGCGACCGCCTCGAACAGGCCGTTGCCGCCGCAACGCGCGAAGGCACCCTCGTCGCCCTGCTGTTTCTCGACCTTGACCAGTTTAAAAGCGTCAACGACACCTTGGGCCACGAGACCGGCGACCGGTTGCTGCAGGACGTGGCGGAACGGCTCGGCAACTGCGTGAGGGATACCGACACCATCAGCCGGCTCGGCGGCGACGAGTTCGTGATCCTGCTCACCGATTTGCAGAATGTGGATACGATCACGCCTGTGGCGCATAAAATACTCGGCCATCTGGCCAATCCCTTTGCCATCAGGGATCGCGTGCTCAACATCTCGGCCAGCATAGGCATAAGCCTGTACCCGAATGACGGCGCCAACGCCGAAACCCTGCTGAAGCTGGCGGATGCTGCCATGTATCACGCCAAGGATTGCGGGCGCAACACCTACCGTTTCTATACCGAGCGGTTAAATGTCCATGCCCTGGAGCGGACGCAGTTGCAAAACAGCCTGCACCATGCGCTGAAACATCATGAGTTCGTGCTGCATTACCAGCCCCAGTTTGAACTGGCGAGCGGGCAAATGATCGGGGTCGAGGCGCTGATCCGCTGGAACAGCCCGGAGCTTGGCCTGGTTCCGCCCTCGAAGTTCATTTCGGTAGCGGAGGATAGCGGTCTGATCGTATCGATAGGCGAATGGGTGCTGCGCGAGGCATGTCGCCAGAACCGGGCGTGGCAGGATGCCGGGCTTGAGCCGTTCGTGGTCGCGGTCAACCTGTCCGCGTTGCAGTTTCGACGCAGCGGCATCGTCGGAACCGTCGTTAATATCCTGGACGAGTCGGGACTTGAGCCCGCATGGCTGGAACTGGAACTGACCGAGACCCTCCTCATCCATGATATCGAATACGTCCTGGAAATCGTCAAGAAGCTCAAAAAGATCGGCGTCAGGCTATCGATAGACGATTTCGGCACCGGCTATTCCAGCCTGGCCCACCTCAAACGCTTCGCCGTGGACAAGCTCAAGGTGGCCCAGTCTTTCGTGTGCAACCTGACGGCCGACTCCGACGATGCTGCCATTGTCCGCTCCGTCATTCATCTGGGACACAGCCTGAATCTGAAGGTCATTGCCGAGAGCGTAGAAACGCAGGAGCAGGCGGAATACCTGGAGCATCAGGGGTGCGACGAGGTACAGGGCCATTTCTACAGCCGGCCATTGCCGGCGAAAGAAGTCACATGGTTCATACAGAAAGCCGGAAAACCCGGCAAACCGACCGGTTGAGCGTTGAGGCAACTCACTGCGCCTCGACGCGCGGCAGACGAAAATCAGATACAAAAAAGCACCTCTCGGTGCTTTTTCGGTTCGTTTTATGCAAACCCGATCAGCAAAAATCGCGATGCTTGCGCAGATTATCCCAATCATAATCGGCATCATCCATGGCGTACTCCTTTCTACAGCCATCCAGCCTGTTGTCAGGCCTTGACATCGCCTCGCCTTGTGGGCTTGGCCCCCGGGAAATGCTTTTGGCTTCCCCTTGCTTCAAAAGCAAAGACCGCACCATAAGTTCCATCTGTGACATAAGGATGACAGTTTGCATAAATCCCGGACGCGCAAACCCGTGATGTGCGAAGCCATTTTGGAAGATTCCGGATGTAGCGTAAAATTATGGGCTCGACTTCAATCAAGCCTTCTGCATCATGGAACTCACCGCACTCAATGCCCTCTCCCCGCTCGACGGCCGCTACCAGTCCAAGCTGGACGCGCTGCGCCCCTGCTTCAGCGAATATGCGCTGATCCGCCACCGCGCGCTGGTGGAGGTGGAATGGCTGAAAGCGCTGGCAGCCGAGCCGGCCATAGCCGAGATCGTGCCGTTCAGCGATGCCACGCTAAAGGAACTGGACGAAGCCATTGCCGGCTTCGCGGAGTGGGAAGCCTCCGAGGTCAAGGTGATCGAGTCCAGCACCAACCACGACGTCAAGGCGCTGGAATACTGGCTCAAGCACAAGTTCGAGGGCAATCCGGAAATCCGCCGTGCCAGCGAGTTCATCCACTTTGCCTGCACCTCGGAAGACATCAACAACCTGTCGCATGCCTTGATGCTGAAGACCGCGCGCGACAACGTGCTGCTGCCGGCGCTGGACAATGTTATCGCCCGCCTACAGGAGCTGGCGCACCAACTGGCCGATGCGGCAATGCTGGCGCATACCCACGGCCAGCCGGCATCGCCCACCACGCTGGGCAAGGAACTGGCCAACGTGGTGTACCGTTTGCGCCGCCAGCGCCGGCAACTGGCACAGGTGGAAATCCTGGGCAAGATCAACGGCGCGGTGGGTAATTTCAACGCGCACCTGTCGGCTTACCCCGACTTCGATTGGGAAAACTTCGGCAGAACATTCGTCGAGAAGCTGGGCCTCACCTACAACCCTTACACCATCCAGATCGAGCCGCACGACTACATGGCCGAGCTGTATGACGCGGCAGCCCGCATCAATACCATACTTATCGATCTGGACCGCGACGTGTGGGGTTATATTTCGATAGGCTACTTCAAGCAGAAGGTGAAGGAAGGCGAAGTCGGCTCCTCGACGATGCCGCACAAGGTCAACCCGATCGACTTTGAAAACTCCGAAGGCAATCTGGGCCTGGCCAACGCACTGCTGCGCCACCTCGCCGAAAAACTGCCGATTTCGCGCTGGCAGCGCGATTTAACCGACTCCACGGTGCTGCGCAACATGGGCGTGGCCTTCGGCTACACGCTGCTGGGCTACGACTCCTGCCTCAAGGGCCTGGGCAAGCTGGAAGCCAACCGCGCCAGGTTGGCCGAAGACCTCGACGGTTCATGGGAAGTGCTGGCGGAACCGATCCAGACCGTGATGCGGCGCTTTGGGGTGGAAAATCCCTACGAACAGCTCAAGGCGCTCACCCGCGGCAAGGGCGGCATTACCAAGGAAAGCCTGCACGACTTCATCCGCGGCCTCTTGATTCCGCAGGAAGCCAGGGACAGGCTGCTGGCGATGACGCCCGCGAGCTACACCGGCAAAGCTGCGGAGCTGGCACAGAAAATCTGATGGCCGACATCCTCGTCCTCTACTACTCGCAAAACGGCGCCGTGCGCGAAATGGCGCAGCTGGTGGCGCGCGGGGTGGAGATGGTGGATGGCGCCACGGCGCGGCTGCGCACCGTGCCCAAGGTTTCGGCGGTGTGCGAGGCGACGGGGCCGGATATCCCCGCCAGTGGCGCGCCCTATGCCGAACTGAAGGATATGGAAGATTGCGCCGGGCTGGCGCTGGGCAGTCCGACGCGCTTCGGCAACATGGCGGCGCCGTTGAAATACTTTCTCGACGGCACCACCAGCCTGTGGCTGAAAGGCGCGCTGGTCGGCAAACCCGCTGCCGTGTTCACTTCCACTGGCTCGATGCACGGCGGTCAGGAAACCACGCTGCTGTCGATGATGCTGCCGCTGCTGCACCACGGCATGCTGATCGTCGGCCTGCCTTATTCCGAACCCGAACTCGCCAGCACCAGCACCGGCGGCACGCCATACGGCGCCAGCCACGTTGCAGGCGCGGCGGGCGACCAGCCGATCAGCGAGGCCGAGAAAAAACTCTGCATCGCACTGGGCAAGCGGCTGGCGGAAACGGCGCTGAAACTGTCATGAGCGCAGCCGTCGAGGCCCGCAGATTCCTGCATTCCACCCGCAGCGCGGTGCTGTCCACGCATTCCGCGCGGTTTGAAGGATATCCTTTCGGCTCGATTGCGCCGTTCGTGCTCGACCACGACGGCAATCCGCTGATCCTGATCAGTACCATCGCCGAACACACCAAGAACATCCAGACCGATCCGCGCGTTTCACTGATTGCATTCGAGCCGAACGCCGCCGACCTGCAAGCCTCCGGGAGATTGACGCTGATCGGCGACGCCGAAGCCGTACCCAAGAGCGACAGTGCCTCGCACGATCGCTATCTGCGCTATTTTCCGCAGGCACAGCGCTATTTCGACACGCACGACTTTCTGTTTTACCGCATCCTGGTGCGGCAGGCGCGCTACATCGGCGGCTTCGGCAAAATCCACTGGATAGACGGCACCCAGCTACGCCCGCCGGCCAATAAGCTGGCGCAACAGGAAAGCACAATCATCGAGCACATGAACGCCGATCACGCCGACAGCCTGCGCGCCTATTGCCGCCACTGGCACCAGATAGAGCCGCAGCAGGCACGCATGCTCGGCATCGATACCGACGGCTTCGACGTGCTTGCCGACGGCCTTACCCTGCGCTTTGCCTTCGAACAGCCGGTGACCGATGCGCAGTCCGCGCGTACGGCCCTGGTGGCGTCCAGCAAGACGGCGCGCAGTTGAAGCGACGCCTGCAATTCGCGGCTTCCGCCAGCCTCATCGCGCTCATCCTGCTCTGCCTGCTGTGGGAAGGCTGGCTGGCTCCGCTGCGGCCCGGTGGTTCGCTGCTGATCCTCAAAGCGGTTCCGCTATTGTTGCCGCTGCGCGGCATCCTGCTTGGGCGGCGCTATACCTACCAATGGTCCTGCATGTTCATCCTGCTGTATTTCACCGAAGGCGCGGTGCGCGCCTACGCCGATCACGGGCTGTCGGCGGCTCTGGCCTTGGCCGAAACCGTGCTGACGCTCGCTTTCTTCTTCAGCACTATCTTTTTCGCGCGGCAAACCTCCAAATAACCTTATTTATTTCAATGACATGTGCAGTATTATACCCATTTCGCATATACCTTTGTTTTATAAGGAAAATATTGACACTGAGTGAAAATTTAAAGTATCCTGAAGTTGCTTTGCAGTTCATTTGATAACAATTTCAAACAAGGCGAACCGCAAATGGATAGAGCCAGCTTATCGACAGTCAAACATTTACCTGCCCATCAAAAATGGGCGTCGAACCTTGTACTGGGGCCAGACTGACCAGCCTGGCACTCACGGATGTGACCGCATCATCGCAAGGAGGGCGAAATGCCCGAAAAACGGAAGCCGCAGGCCCGCCATGAAGCGCAAATCCTCATCGTCGAAGATAGCGCGCACCAGGCGGAACAGCTCAAACACCTGCTCGAGCAGAACCATTTCGGTGTAACCCTTGCCGGCAATGGCAGGCAGGCGCTGGTGAAACTGGCCAAGTCTGGTCCGCAGCTGGTCATCATCGACATCGCGATGCCGGAAATGGATGGCTATGAGCTATGCCGCGCGATCAAATCCGACCCGCAACTGAAACATCTTCCCGTTATCCTGGTGACTTCGCTTTCCGATATGCGCGATGTGCCGAAAGGCCTGGAATGCGGCGCCGACAATTTTCTCCGCAAACCGTACGACGAAAAACAGCTGCTATCGCGCATCGACTATTTGCTGATAAACCACGCCATTCGCAAGGATCGGAAGATGCAAATGGGGACGGAGCTCCATCTTGCCGGGCAAAAGCACTTCATCACCGCTGAACGGCAGCAAATTCTCGACCTGCTGATTTCGACCTATGAAGAAGCGATCCGCATGAAAGCTGAACTCAAAGTGCGGCAGCAGGAATTGATCGAAGCCGCCCGATACGACCAGACCCACGGCGAAGTGCTGCGACTGTTCAACTCCACCTCCGACCGCACGCGCATCCTGCAAGGCATGCTCGCGATACTGGCAGCGAATCACCCCCTGCCGGCCTCGGCCGTTTATAGCTATGACGAATGGAGCGGAAGTTATCGGCTGGAAGCGAGCCATCCTTCGCCTGACGGCCTGAGCGAAGGATTCTGGCCAGGTGAAGGCGCGTTGGGAGCAGCGGTCGATGAAGACCGCTGCCGGGTAATCTCGGGATGCGATGCAGATTTCTTTCCGGCTGCGGACATCGCCGTGCGGCCTGTCGCGGTCATCGTCAGCCCCGTCTGCCGCCAGGGCAGGCGTCTGGCGGTACTGCTATTGGCCGCCGGCGTGGCACCGGGCGAGCGCGATTTAGCGTTCATAGAACGGCTCGCCGGACAGCTCGGTATGGCGCTGCATAACCTGCAGCAATACAGCGGCCTGCAACTGCTGGCTGAACAACTGCATCTGCGCAGCGAGGAAATCGGCGGCAAGAATGCCCAGCTAGAAGAAGTTCGCCGCATGAAATCGGAATTTCTCGCCAACATGTCGCACGAACTGCGTACGCCGCTCAACGCCATCGTCGGATTTTCCGAGGTGCTGCGCGACGAAATCGCCGGGCCGCTGAGTGCGCGCCAGCACGAATACATGACCGATATATTCGACAGCAGCCAGCACCTGCTGACGGTCGTCAACGACGTACTGGACCTTTCCAGAATCGAGTCCTGCCGGATGGTGCTGGAAGGCGAAACGATCAATATTGTCCCGCTGCTGCGCAGCAGCCTGTCCGCAGCCAGAAAAATGGCATCGGCGCAGCGTATCGCGCTATGCCTGGATGTGCCTGACAGTGTCGTCGAAATCTGGCTCGACCAGCGCAAGCTGAAACGGATGGTTTACAACCTGCTGTCCAATGCCGTCAAATTCACGCCCCAAGATGGCTCGGTCACATTGCGTGCCCGCATCGTCAGCCGCGAAGAAGCGCTGCGGCCGGTGGAAGGTTGGCCCGAACTGCGCATGCCATTGCCGGACACACCCGGGAAACTTCTAGAAATATCGGTAGCCGATACGGGTGTCGGCATCGCTGCCGCAGACATGCCCCGCCTGTTTGAACCATTCATACCAATCGACAGTTCGCTGTCTCGCCACTTTGAAGGCACCGGACTCGGGCTGGTGATGGTCAGGAAACTGGCCGAGCTGCACGATGGCGCCGTCGCGGTGTCGAGCCTGCCGGGCCTGGGCAGTACGTTCACGATATGGCTGCCTTGCCGCACGGCGCCCGTCGCAGATGCCGCTGCGGCTCCTGCCGCCCAGGCGCAGCCCCCGGCCAACAATAAAGCGCCGTTGGTGTTGGTGGTGGATGACGACCCCAAAGCCGTGGAAATCATCGCCGTTCATCTGGAAGATTCCGGCAATGCCGTGCTGCGTGCTTATGGCGGCGAGGAATGCCTGCAAATGGCACTGACGCACATGCCGGATCTGCTGGTGCTGGATCTGATGATGCCGGCCGTCGATGGCTTTGAAGTGGTGGAACGGATGAAAGGCGACCCCAAGACTGCCGCCATTCCCATCCTGGTGCTTACTGCCAAGCAACTCAGCGATGCAGACCGCGGATTGCTGAACGGCGGCACGCTGCAGGTGATGGAAAAATCGGAATTCGATCACAAGAATTTCATCGGCGAGGTGCATCGTGTTCTCGGCCGGAAACGGGAGCAACTAACCGCAGCATAAGCAGGAGCGACCCATGGCAAAAATCCTGATCGTGGAAGACAACCCGCAAAACATGAAGCTTGCGGTGCTGGTACTGGAAAACGCCGGTCACGAGGTGCTGCGTGCGGCCGATGCGCAAACCGGCATCAACCTCGCCATGGCCTACCGTCCCGAACTGGTGCTGATGAACATCCAATTGCCTGGCATGGATGGCCTGGCCGCCACGCGCATCCTTAAACAAAGCACGGCTACACGAGACATCAAGATTTTCGCACTGACGGCGTTCGCGATGAAGGACGACCAGGACAAGATGCGCGCCGCCGGCTGCGACGGTTACATCCCCAAGCCCTTCCGCTACCAAGATTTCCTGGAAACAGTCACGGCCGCGCTGGCGGAAACCACATAAAACATGCGGCGTCGTGGGAGGACGACAGGCTGCCGGGCACGCTACGCACCGCTTTCCGGCATTACGAAAGCGAACGGCGGGATGCGTTGCAGGCCGCGCGGACGAGCTCTCGCCAAGCCGGTGGACGCTCCGAGCCAGCGCTGCTTCTGATGCTGCGGGAATACCGCCGGCTGATGGCCGAGATCTCGGCTTCCCGCCAATAACGGAACAATATCCCCCCGGACATATGCAGGCACCACCCTGAAGCCAGGGCGTGTAAGTTATAATCCACTTATGCGCATTCTGCTCTCCAACGACGACGGTTATTTTGCCCCCGGTCTGGCCGCTTTGGCCGAAGCACTCATCCCGCTCGCAGACATCACAGTCGTCGCGCCGGAACGCAACCGCAGCGGCGCCAGCAACTCCTTGACGCTGGATCGGCCGCTCACGGTACGGCAAGCGCACAACGGTTTTTATTTCGTCAACGGCACGCCGACCGATTGCGTGCACCTGGCGATCACCGGCCTGCTCGATTTCCTGCCGGACATGATCATCTCCGGCATCAATGACGGCGCCAACATGGGCGACGACACCATTTATTCCGGCACCGTCGCTGCCGCGATGGAAGGCTTCCTGCTGGGGATTCCTTCACTGGCAATTTCGATGTCGCAGCACGCGGCCACGCATTTCGACAGTGCTGCGAAAATCGTCGTCGACCTGGTGCGGCATCACCTGCAAAATCCATTGCCTGCGGCGGCGCTGCTGAACGTCAATGTGCCGGATGTCCCACACGATCAGTTGAACGGCACGCGCATCACGCGCCTGGGCAAGCGCCACAAGGCGGAACCGGTAATCAAGGCTGCCACCCCGCGCGGTGAAACCGTATATTGGGTGGGCGCCGCCGGTGCCGCACAGGACGCCGGCGAGGGCACCGATTTCCATGCCGTCAAGCACGGCTTCGTATCCGTCACGCCGTTGCAGATAGACCTCACCCAATACCAGCAGCTGGAGATGCTGAAAGGCTGGCTGGCATGAGTGCGCTGGCCGGTATCGGCATGACCTCGCAGCGCACGCGCGAGCGCATGATTGCGCGCCTGCGCGAACAGGGCATCAAGGATGAAGTGGTACTGGCCGCAATGCTGGCGGTACCACGCCATATTTTCGTCGAAGAGGCGCTGGCTTCGCGCGCTTACGAGGATGTTGCATTACCGATCGGCCTCAACCAGACCATTTCCCAGCCCTACGTCGTCGCGCGCATGACGGAGCTGCTGCGCGGCGGCAAGAACCTCGGCCGCGTACTGGAAATCGGCACCGGCTGCGGCTACCAGACCAGCGTGCTGTCGAAAGTGGCATCCGAAGTATTCTCGATCGAACGCATCGCCCCGCTGCTGACCAAGGCCAAGAATCATTTCCGCGAACTCAAGCTGCGCAACGTCAAGGTCAAGCACGGCGACGGTAATGACGGATTGCCGGAAATCGCGCCGTTCGACGGCATCATCGTCACTGCAGGCGCGACGCACCTGCCGGAAGAGCTGTTGCGCCAATTGGCCGTGGGCGGCCGCATGGTGATTCCGGTGGGTTCCGCGGAACAGATGCTGACACTGGTCGAGCGCCTGCCCGGGGAATACCGCAAAACCGGGCTGGAAGCTGTCAAGTTCGTACCGCTGCTAAGCGGGGCGGTATGAAATTTTTCATCTGGCTCATCATTCTGCTGCTCGCCGGCTGCAGTACCGCCCCAACCCAGCAGGCGCCCGTTATCGAGCGCCTGCCGCAAAGCGGCAAGAAAGCTGCGCCGGCCAAGCCTGAGCCGGCCCACAAAGCGCCGGCGACAGTCATACCGGGAATGAGTGCCACAGCCACCGACAAAGACTGGCGGCCGGAAAACTACCTCGTAAAGAAAGGCGATACGCTGTATGGCATCGGGCTGGAATTCGGCTTCGACTACAAGGAAATCGCCCAGTGGAACAATATCAGCCCACCCTACGTCATCCACATCGGCCAGTCGCTGAAGCTGAAGGCGGCTAACGGCGTTCCGGCAGAAGCCGCGCCAACCGGCCCCGCCATCGCCACACCGATGAAATCGGAGCCGGCCGCCGCACCCAAAGCGATCGGCGGGCCGCCGCTGAAGACCGAGCCGAAGGCGATCAAGGAGCCTTATTCCGAACAGGCGCTGAATGCTCCGCCCCCCAAGCCGGCCGAAACCCCGGCCAAAGTCGAAGCCCCCAGGCCTGAAGCCTCCAAGCCAACCGAAACGGCAAAAAGCGAACCTTCTCCGGAAAAGCCCGCAGCTGCCGGCGACGATGAAGCGCTGGATTGGGCATGGCCGGCGCAGGGCAAAATATTGTCCGGTTTCAATGAAACCGGAGGAGCCAAAGGCGTTGATATCGCGGGCACCCAAGGCCAGCCGGTGCTTGCTGCGGGGGCCGGAAAGGTGGTTTACAGCGGCGCCGGGCTGCGCGGCTATGGCAAACTGGTGATCATCAAACACAACAAGACCTATCTTTCCGCCTACGCACACAACAGCCAGATATTGGTGAAAGAAGGCCAGGAAGTAGCCAAGGGACAAAAAATCGCGGAAATGGGCAGCACCGATTCCGACCGTGTGAAACTGCATTTCGAAATCCGCAAGCTCGGCAAGCCGACCGACCCTGCCAAATACCTGCCAGAAAAACCTTGACGGCTGCGTACGCTGCCTTTATTTTGGCAGAGTCTTTCAGTAGGGAATAGGCTCCGATGCTCAAGTATCGCAATCAGCACACGCATAAACCGGAAACCCTGCTTTCCACGATATTCTCTTTCCTGCAAGTCGGGCTCGTGCTGGTCGGCCTGGTCGGCCTGTCGGTGCATTTATTCGAAGACAAGGGATGGCTCAAGCAGTGGCTCGGCAGTCTGATGCGGACCGAGATCGTCCACACCGCGATAGGCGCGGTACTCCTGCTGATTGCCGGTTATCTGCTGAAAGGCTGGATGCACAGCGGTGACGAAAAAAGACAAAGCCAGATCGCCGACGCCATGCTATACCTGATGATGATCGTCGGAGGATTTTTCATCTTCCGCCTGATCACCGAAGGAAGCCTGTAGCCCAACCCTGTTTCAGCCCGCCTTGGCTTGGTCGGCGTAATACTGCCGCACTGTGCCCATGTCATAGGCGCGCGCCCATTTGATGATTTCGGCCAGCGCCGGCGCTCCCAACTCTCCCACCTGCGCATGGATTCCCGCCTGTTCGCGCACGACCAGGACTCCGGGAATCTTTTCGACGCTGAAATATTCCGCGATCTCGTTATCGACCTCAGTGTTGACCATGCCGAACACGATATCCGGATTATCTTCCGCCGCCTGCTTGAACACATCGGTAAAGGTGATGCACGGAGTACACCACGGCGCCCAGAAATCGACGATCACAAAGTCATTGTTCTCGATGGTTTCCTTGAAGTTGGCTTTGCTGAGTTCGACGACCGGCATAAGGTTATCCTTTACGTTGGAAGGACGGACATTTTAGCAGAAGGAATTGCAAAAACGTCGCCCGGGCTTAAGGCTGTTTCAGCAGTGGATTATTGCAATGGACTTGTATAATGTTGAGCCTGAACATATGCGCAGTATGTCAGCCGCGCATTGGGGAGAAATCGCAACATGAATGCTCATGTGCTGGATGAAGGGTGTTACCGGCTGCTGGAAGCGATGCCCGACGCTACCGTCATCGTCGACGCCGCGGGACGGATTTTCCACATGAACGGCCTTGCGGCCGAACTGTTCGGCTATGCGCACGACGAATTGCGCGGCCAACCCATCGAATGCCTGCTGCCGCAGCGCTTCCGGCAGGGGCATGTCGAGCGTCGGCAGAAATACAGCGACCAGCCGCAGCGGCGCCCGATGGGCAGCGGGTTTTCGCTGTACGGCCAGCGCAAGGACGGCAGTGAAATCGTCGTCGACATCGCTCTCAGCCCTGTCGAAACCGCGGCCGGCGCGATGACGATGGCGATCATACGCGACATGGCGTTGCGCAATAATGCTATCGAAGACCTGCGCTCTCGCGAAGCCCACCTCGAGCAGGTCATCAGTGCCCTCAACGATGTGGTATGGTCGATTTCTCCATCCGGCGACCGCGTCCTGTTCGTCAATCCGGCCTGGGAGCGGATATTCGGGCATTCTCACAGCGAGGCGCAGAACAACCCCGGACTCTGGCTGCAATCCATCCATCCCGAAGACCGGGCGCTGGCGCAAAATTCCCTCGCCATCCTGCTGGCGGAGGGCCAGCTTGACCTCGAATACCGCATCGTCCGCCCCGACGGCGCAATACGCTGGATTTCCGATCATGCCATCCTGGTGCGCGATGCCGAGGGAAATCCCCTGCGCATCGACGGCATCGGCCGCGACATCACCCGGCGCAAACAGGCTGAAGAGCGTCAGGCCGTGCTGCTGCAAGAGCTGAAAACCGTCAATGAAGAGCTGAAAAACTTCGCCTATGTGGTCTCGCACGACCTCAAAGCGCCGTTGCGCGCGATCGGTTCGCTGGCGGAATGGATCTCCACCGACAATGCCGACAAGTTCGACGACGAAGGCAGGGAACACCTGCGGCTGTTGATCGGCCGCGCGCGACGCATGGATGCGCTGATCGACGGCATCCTGCAGTATTCGCGCATCGGGCGCCTGCACGAAGGCCGTGTCGATGTCGACCTGGATATGCTGGTGCACGAAACGATCGACTCCCTGGCACCCCCGCTCCATATCCGGATCGAAATCGAGACCCCGCTGCCCAGGGTACACGCCGAGCGCACCCGCATCCAACAGGTATTCCAGAACCTGATTTCGAATGCCGTCAAATACATCGACAAGCCGCAAGGCGAGGTACGGATCGGTTGCATCGACGAGGGCAAGCACTGGAAATTCTATGTCCGCGACAACGGGCCCGGCATTGAGCAGCGCCACTTCGAGCGCATTTTTCAGTTGTTTCAGACGCTCGCGCCGCGCGACCGCGTCGAAAGCACCGGGGTCGGGCTGACCGTCGTCAAAAAGATCGTCGAAATGCATGGCGGCAAGATCTGGCTGGAATCGACCGTCGATGCCGGCAGCACTTTTTTCTTTACCCTGCCCAAGCCGGGCAATAACGATGGATGCGAGAAAACCATATGAGAATCAAGAACAAGCCGATTCTGCTGGTCGAGGACGACCAGGTCGACGCGATGACGGTCAAGCGCGCGCTCAAGGAATTGCATGTAACCAACCCGGTGACCCATGTGGAAAACGGCGAGGCCGCTGTCGAGCATCTGCGCGGGCCGGACGAGAAGCCCTGCATCATCCTGCTCGACCTCAACATGCCGAAAATGGGCGGCATCGAATTTCTCCAGATAGCCAAGCATGACGACGGGATCAAGATGATTCCGGTGGTGGTGCTCACCACTTCCGAAGAACAGCAGGACAAGGTGGAAAGCTTTAATCTCGGCGTGGCCGGCTATATGACCAAGCCGGTCGACTACCAGCAATTTGTCGAAGTGATGCGCTCGATCAATACTTACTGGACTCTCAGCGAGATGCCGACATGACTCTGACGATCTCTTCCTCGGGCGGAACGGTTTCCTCCAAACAGCATGTCCGCATCCTGCTGGTAGAAGACGACGCGGTCGACCGCATCGCCTGCCGCCGCGCCCTGCAACAGCACCCCGGTTACGAGTTCGATCTCTTTGAAGCCGATACCGGTCGGCAGGGGCTGCAGCTGGCCCATGAGCACGAGTTCGATTGCATCCTGCTGGACTATCATCTGCCCGACATGACCGGCCTCGAGTTCCTGGGCGAAATCGCCGACGAGATGGGCAAGGTTCAGGTACCGGTGCTCAAGCTGACCGGCTCCGACAATGTCGCCATCGCGGTCGAGGCGATGAAGCGCGGTGCGCGCGACTATCTGATCAAGGATACCGAAGGAAGCTATCTCGAACTGCTACCGGCGGTGATCGAGCGGGTACTGAGCGAGCAGCGGGTGCTGGAGGAGCGCAACCATGCCGAAGCGCAATACCGCACGCTGGTCGAGCGCATTCCGGCCATCTCCTATGTCGCCAATCTGGACCTCAGTGGAGAAACCATCTTCATCAGCCCCCAGATCAGCTGCCTGGGCTTCACGCCGGAAGAGTGGATAGCCCAGAACGACCGCTGGCTGCAACAGGTGCATCCCGAGGATCGCGACAGGGCAATGCAGGCTTACCTGCACAGCCGCAACACCGACGAGCCGTTCTGCTGCGATTACAGGATCCATACCCGCACCGGAGAGATACGCTGGTTCCACGATGAGGCCAGCGTGGTGCGCGACATGCAGGGCAAGATGCTGTGTTTGCAGGGGATCATGCTCGATATCACGGAAAAGAAATTGATGGAGGACGAGCTGGCCAAGCATCGTTACCAGCTGGAACAGCAGGTGGAACACCGCACGGCAACCCTGGAGCGCCGCATCGCCACCCTCGAAGCCAGCAGCTCCCGGCTATGCGAAATGCTCGAGGTGCGCGAAACCGCCCTGCGTCAGGCAAGGCTCGCGGGAGAGCGCAGCCTGCTGCTGCACTCGCTGGCGGAAGAAGCGATCATCGACGCAGATGCCGCCGGCAATGTCACTTTTCTCAACCCCGCAGCCGCGCGCCTGCTCAACATCGACGCCGACCAGGCGTTGCAACACCCACTGGCGGAAGTGCTCAGTCTCGACGGACTGCCCGTCGAAGACCTCCTTAAGCGCGGCTTGGGCGCAAAGCATGAGCAGGTGCAGATAACGGCGGCAGCGTTGCGGCCGAAAGACCATCCGCCGGTCACCGTGTCAGGCTGGGCCGCACCTGTCATCAATACCGACGGGCAAGGAGCAAGCCTGCTGGTGCTGCTGCATGCCGACGTGCGCGAGCACGCAAGCTGACTTGCCCGCAATAAACAGGCGCTCGGCATGGCGGCAGCCGTTGGTTGCTGCGATACCAGCCGTCACTGAGTTGATGGTAAGTTGCGCGGCAGAAAACTCATACGACCGGCTTGGCCCACGCCCCTTCGAAGAACAATTCGCCTAGCTCCCTGCGCTTGCGCGGCGCGGTTTCGCGCTCCGCCACTTCCGGAGTAAACGTAACCGGATCGGCCGGGTAGCCGACGGCAACCATCGCCATCGGCATGAATTGCAGCGGTACGCCGAACGTGGCGCGCGCCTTGTCGGCATCGAAGCCGCCCATTTGGTGTGCCATCAACCCCAGCGCCTCGGCCTGCAGGCAGAAATTTTCCGCCGCCGCGCCGGTATCGTACTGCGCCCAGCGATTGGGCTGACTATTGTGGTTGAACAGGCTATCCGCCACCGTCAGCATTAGCAGCGGCGCATTTTTTACCCAGCTCTGGTTGCCGGGCGCAAGACAATCGAACGCCCGCTGCCAACTCGCGGCATCGGTATTTCTATCCCAAACGATAAACCGCCACGGCTGGTCGCCATAGCAGGAAGGCGCCCAGCGGGCGGCTTCGAGCAAGGCGCTGATCTGCTCGCGGCTGACCGCCTTGGCCGGGTCGTAGGCGCGGCCGCTCCAGCGCTGTGCGATCAGGTCATGAATGGGCGTGGAAGTAATTGCCGGTTTTTTCATAAAAATCCAATGGCTTAAGAAGCTTGTTCCAGGGCAGGATAATCAATGTATCCCTTCTCGTCACCGCCGTAAAAGGTATTCTGGTCGGCAGGCGCGAGCGGCACGCCCTGCCTCAAGCGTTCCACCAGATCCGGGTTGGAAATATACGGCACGCCGAACGCGATGCAATCGGCGCGGTTTTCGGCAAGCGCCGCATTCGCACTCGCCTTGCCATAGCCGCCGTTAGCCATGTAATGGCCGCGGAAAGCGCGCCGCAGTTCGACGAAATTGAACGCCGGCAGCGCTTCGGTAGAACCGATACCGACTTCCACCACGTGCAGATAGGCCAGCCCGAAAGGATTCAGCGATTCGGCGACATGGTTGAACAGTGCCTGCGGATGCGAATCGCGCATATCGTTGAACGGATTGATCGGCGAAATGCGCACGCCCACGCGATCGGCACCCCATACCTTGCATACCGTCGCCACCACTTCCAGCAGGAAACGCGTGCGGTTGGGGATGGAGCCGCCGTACTGGTCGGCGCGCTGGTTGCTGCCGTCGCGCAGGAACTGGTCGATCAGGTAGCCGTTCGCGGCATGGATTTCGACGCCGTCGAAGCCGGCTTCCAGCGCATGCTGCGCAGCATTGCGGTAATCCTCGATGAGGCCGGAAATTTCATCCGTCGCCAATGCCCGCGGCGTAACGAAAGGCTGCATGCCTTCCGGCGTGAACGCCATGCCGTCCGGCTTGATTGCGGACGGCGCCACCGGCAACACATGATCGGGCAGCAGCGAAGGATGCGAAATACGCCCGACGTGCCACAGTTGCAGGAAGATGCGCCCGCCCTTCGCATGCACCGCTGCGGTCACCCGTTTCCAGCCGGCGACCTGCTCCCCGTCATGTATGCCGGGTGTAGCCGGATAGCCTTGCGCCGTCGGCGAAATCTGCGTGGCCTCGCTGATGATCAGCCCGGCCGAAGCGCGCTGTGCGTAATACACCGCATTCAATTCATGCGGCACATTGCCCGGCTGCGCCGCCCGATTGCGGGTCAGCGGCGCCATGACGATGCGGTTGGGCATTTCCAGCCGGCCCAGACGAAGGGGGGTGAATAAATCGGTCATGATTAACTCCTTGAAATTACAAAAACGACGATTAACCGCCGATAAACGCAGATGGGCACCGATGATTCAATGCGGCAAACCTCTTGGCTGGCGAAATAATCGTCAGCATGGTTATCTGCGTTTATCTGTGACTAAATTATTTGTATAGGTTTAACAGCTTTTTACCAGGGTTTGAAATCGGGGCTGTTCTTCACGCCCTCTATGAACAACGCGATTTCGATCTCGTTCCCCACCGGCCCGTTCGGTTCGGCTGCCCAGCCGAAACCGTAATCCGCAGCCTTGATCGCAGTATGTCCTTCGAAACCGGCGCGCTGGCCGCCCCAGGGGTCGGGACCAAAACCCAGCACCCTGAACGGGAAGCTGATTTCCCTGGTCACGCCATGCAACGTCAAGTTGCCGGTAATCACCCCTTCGTCCTTGCCCCTGGCCTCTACCTTGGTGCTGACGAACGTCATCTTGCCGAACTTCCCGGCGTCGAGATAATCCGGCTTTTCGCGGATATGCTCGTCACGCTTGGCATGGCTGGTATTCACCGAAAGCACGTTGATTCTGGCTTCCACGCTGGATTTCGACAAATCGGAACGGTCGATCGTGATCTTGCCCTTGACGTCCGGGAAAGTGCCGGTAGTGCGCGACACGACGTGGCGTATCGTGAAATTGGCAAAACTGTGGGAGTTGTCGATACCGTAGATTTCGACATCGGCGGCAGCGATGCCGGCCCATAGCAGCAGAAACAAACTTGCAGTTTTTTTCATGATGCCCCCTTTTGGGCAATCGAATTAATCGATTTTACCCCGCAAAAATTGCGCCGTGATTTCCGCCACCCGCTGCCCCAGCTGCTCCGCAGTTTTCAGGTCGCTGGCAATCGGCCCGGCGTCCGGCCCCTGGTCGGCATTGGATTGCGCCATTGCCCCCAGGAAACTGCCCAGGCGGTTAATGTCTTCGACCGAACCTTTACTGTTATTGTTTCCCGGCATCAGGCCCAGCCCCACCCAGATCATACCGTGCTGCGCCGCGAAAATCGCCAGCTGGGTCAAGGTGCTGAGCTTGTCCCCGCTCTGGCTGGCGGAATTGGTGAAGCCGGCGGCGATCTTGTTCTTCCAGTTCTGCGTGAACCAGGGCTTGGAACTGGCGTCCATGAACATCTTGAACGGCCCGGACGCGCTGCCCATATAGGTCGGGCTGCCGAACACGATCGCATCCGCCGCATCCAGCGCGGCCCAGTGCTGCTGCTCGATCTGGCCCGAAGGATCGACCGCGATCAGCGTCGCGGTATGGCCGTCCATGCCCTGCGCACCGCGCACGACAGCCTTGGCCTGCTCGGCGGTGTGGCCGTAGCCGCTGTGATATACCACTGCAATGTTGCTCATGAAAACTCCTTGGTTATTTAAAAAAATTCATACCATGT
>NZ_DASXVH010000080.1:0-33485 GCF_036504375.1 Novimethylophilus sp. | reverse complement strand
GCAAAAGCGTTCATCGCATGCTTTCGGCCCGTGGCAATCCCACAATGGAAAGCTTGGCAGCGGTTTTCTCAGCAATCCGAAAAGTGTTGAATATCACCTTCGAAACACACACTGTTCATCCCGCTTAAAAGCGGTTACCCTATTTACCCCAGCTATTTCCATCGATTTAAGAAAGTCATCCAACCATTCTGTCGGCATCGCAGAACATTGCTTCTTAGCGTTCCCAAGTAACTTTGGTGAAAATGCCCCTGCTGCTGAATTATGTTTCCACCATATTTTGACCCATATCCAACCTTCATCAGTAAAATCGATCAGCCTCTTGTTTTTGAGTCTTCTGACGACAACTATCAACTGGTCTGTCGTCCAACCCATTTCGGCTGCTGCGATCCTCCAAACTATTTGATATACACCCACAATGTTTGATGATGGTGATGTTAAAAAATAAAGCAAAGTTGCTTTATCTTCATGACTCAAATCACATATTTCCGGATCTCGCCAGAAAAAATCGCTGATTGTTCTTTGCCTCATGGATTTCTCCCTTGGGATAGCGCTTAATCTGCGTCAGCTTGGTCTTGGTCCAACACCTTTGCTACCAGTGCAGAACGGAAGTACACACGACGGCCTATTTTCTTTTTGGCCGGATTGAATTTTTTAGACATTTCTCCATTTTGTCGTAGACACCATCTCAAGCCACCTTCTGAACGATCTAATAAACTTGCCAACTGCCCTATGAACAATAGGGGACCGAACTTTTCCAACAAATAATTTTCTGTACTTTTCATAACTTCGATCTCCTACGATAATCAACAGGCAAATCTGCTAAAATATAGAATGGAATCGTACCATAATATGGTACGTAATAAATCTATATTTTGGTCCAATTGAGAGATTTGTTGATTGCCATTCTGACCCAGGAGTAAAAAATGGCTGAAAGTAAAATAGCTGCTGAACGCATAGAGAGAAGGCGAAAATTGCTTGAGCTGCGAGCGGAAAAAGTTGCAAAACTAAATACTGACGTCCGAGAAAGACTCATTCATCTCATAGACACTCAAATGATTTCAACTGGTCGGTATGAATATCTTGAGCAACGATATGGAATTTCAGCCAGGAAGTGGAAAAATACGTGCAATAGAGTTCAGCTACCAGGAATCGATATGTTGTCTTCGATCCTAAAAGATCATCCGTATTTTGCGTTGTGGTTGATGACTGGCAAGAGAGATAACAGATTGCAAGTTGACCCAACTGAAGAAGGATGGGAAGTCAAATATGAAAGCGAACTATTAAAAGTTCCAACGAGTGATGATTGAGCTTATATGTGTGATTCATAGAGATCGTTTCAATTTCCTCAACGCCAAATCCACCTTGTAGTTGGCATCCTGAATCCGCTCAGATGAAGGGCGGTAGTTTCTTATGACTTCATCCGAGTACGGCGTTTCATCCGCAAGCTCGAAGTATCTTTCCATCGGAGATTTGCCGTTGTGAGCACTATGGGGCCGATCCCAGTTGTAATAATGCTGCCACTCAGCAAGCAAACCATCCAAATTCTCATCGGCAAGATCAATAGTCGTATAGAACTCGGTTTTGTCCGTTTTCTGCGATCGCTCTACCTTGCCGTTGAGATGAGGAGATCAAGTATGTTCAAACTGTTGCCGATGGTCGCAAGACAGACAACTTACTGTCGTTGCCTCAGAAATGAAATCGCAGTGATTGGCCTTTGACTGCGCCGATGCCTAGCTTGGCATCGGCGCCTTATCTTATTGCGACCGTTAGAATTAAAGGGTATCCGTAATCTGCGGTTGATTTCGGTCAAGAACCGGTGGGCACAGAAATTTTCATTCGTGTTGATTTGCTATGATGTGAATGCTTCATATTGGTCAAGAGAAACTCATCCTGCGTACCGCTGAGTCTCCGCAATCGCAAGCGATCCAGTTTCAGGATGCGCTTGAGGTGAGCAAACAGCATCTCCACTTTCTTCCGGTCCTTGCGGGATTGCAGATAGGCATCGGTTCTGGCGATGGCACGTGCCACATCGCGGGCAGGCTCAAAGAGGCTGCGGTAATTTTGCGAGTCGGCGTATGCGGGCAGCACCGAGCTTTCATCGGACAGGTCGCGTAATCGCGCTGACTCGACCGGTAGATGATGGTGTCGGCTTGCGTTGTGTGTGGCAAAAGCAGTCGTTCACAAACGCAGTGGGCTCGCTGTCATCATGAGCTGAATAACCGTTGGGGACAATACAGCTGCACGCGCGTTTGCTACAGCGACTTGTATTTTACGCTCTTATTCAGTGCAACCTCTCCTGATTTCTGCACCATGATGACCCGCATCGAGAGACGTTAACCCTATTTAGCAAGTCTTGATGTAAGAACTTCTCATTGATTCTAAGGGGTTTAATATAAATCATGGAATCATGGCACAACTAATGCGTATCCCAGATAAATATTCGCACCTTCAAGGATGCAGACGTTACACCCACCGCCCGTTCCAACTCCTTTTCCGCCTGATTTGGCGCGGTATCAGATATATTTATTTCCCGCCGGTTTTGACTAGGAATAGGGCGTAGAGTGGGGTATTGAGGAATGGAGGTCTATATGGCTAGTAATAGTTTTCATGCACGCCGGGATATATACCGGAAACTACTTGCCGGCGAGCTTGGGAGTGGGAAACCGGCATTATCACTGAAATTCCATATGGCGGAACCCGATACGGGTGTTTGTAAATTAGTAATCGGGGGCAGAAAGCACCATATTGGCGATGCCCCAGTCTGATTAAACTCGGGCTCACCCCACACAGACGCGCTACGGCGCGTTTTTTATTGCGGGTTGGGAGGGACCTGCGCGAAAAGACGCGCAGGCCGCAGAATTCAAACGTTGGTGCCTGCTATCGGGAATCTTGACTGTCCGCAAAGGATCCATCTGAGACATCTGCCACAAAGCTAAAACCGCGAAATGCGATTTGACTGTCGAGTGAAATTTCAGCCAAAAATCCAAAATTCAACCGCGTATTACGGATACCCAATAACATTTACGGTTTTGCACTTTTCAAAGAAATATCAAAATGAAAAATTATCTAGCCTCGATACTCGTTACATTATTTATGTTGCAATTGCCACAGCGAGCCATAGCAGCTGAAGATACAGAGCAAAATTGGAATACGGTTAAACGTGGTGTAACTGTCGAAATTACAAAAGACGACAAAGTACTATGGTGGGGTTCTGGCGTGATTATGGACAACAATACGGTGCTGACTGCCGCACACGTTGTCGATCATGTGGATGCAGACTTGATGATTCAGATTCGATACAAAGGCATGCCAATTCCAATGCAATTAGCATTGCTTGGCAACAGGGAGGGAATTGATCTGGCTGTACTTGCCACGTCACTAGGTGCAGAGGCAAGTAACATCAACATCAAAGACAAAGTATCGATCTGCGAAAATGATTTGCTTCCGGCACAAGAAGTCGATGTTCTTGCTTCTGCCAACTATTTCTCGTCAACAGGTGCCGTTAATCCTGACTTCCAGATATATTACAAATCTAAACAGACTACCAATCATATAACTGCATTCCTTGACCACGGTACTTCCGGCGGTGGTGTATTTGATCATGGTAAAGGATGTTTGCTAGGAATTATTAGTCAGCAACATATTGATGCAGTAACTGCCGGAACCATTAAGATCGAGAATTACGGAACGAAGATCACTTCCGCATCTGAGATTGCTGCGTTTATGCGATCCGTTAAGTTCAAATAAAACAAAGCCCTCTGCTGCCCTAAGCCGAAGTTTGGTTTTCCACTGACATCGGTCGGCTACTGCCGGAGAACTGGACATCCAGAGAGCAGGTTTGAAAGTCTAAATCGTCGAAATAGGCACCACTCTTTGTGGCTGCTGTGGCGGCCCATCTATTTGATGGTGATGTTTGCCTTTATTGTTTATCTGGATCTGACACGTTGCGTCCTTGGAGAAATATCCTTGTGCTAATATTTCCAAATGACCCGCTCCGAATTGATAGAACGTTTAGCTATTCACTTTGCGCAACTGACACGTACCGATATTGACTTGGCAGTAAAGAATATCTTGGGAGCAATTTCAAGCCATCTTGCACAAGGCGGCAGAGTTGAGATTCGAGGTTTTGGCAGTTTCAGTTTGCATTCTAGGCCACCACGGCTGGGCCGTAATCCAAAGACTGGCGAGCCAGTCAAGGTGCCAAAAAAGTATGTCCCTCACTTTAAATCGGGTGTGGAATTAAGAGAACGAGTGAATATAGGAATGAGAAATTCCTTGGCTTCCGGATCTGCTGATGGGATTGATGATGAAACCCAAGACCCTTTATGGATGAACAAGAGGGAAAGGCAGGCACTTTCACGTGCTCAAGTGCGCAGTGGTGAGCGCACCCAGGAGAGCATGCATTTCATTCCTCCAGCTTTAGCTAGAGAAGCCAAAGTCCGATATCGGGGGTGAGCTTATGAAAAAAAATGCTGATGCCATCGATGATGAAAGTCAAAACCCTTTGTGGAAGACCAAAAGGGAGAGGCAGGCACTTTCACGCGCCTTAGTGCGTAGCGGCGAACGCACCCAGGAGAGCATGTTTCTCATCTCTAGTGAAATCGTGAAAACTCTCAAGATCCGGCATCGTGCTTGATTTTAAATGTGTGATTCATAGACATCCTTTCAATATAATCGCTGGAAATGGACAGGGAAATTCAGCAGCGACTTCAGTGGGTGAAACTCTATGAGCAACTGGGGGATGCGGGCCTTGTCTGTCGGCGATGCGGTATTTCAAGGCCGACCTTAAGGAAGTGGTGGCTGCGATATCAAGCGGGCGGTATCGATGGTCTACAGAGCCAGAGCAGGCGTCCTCTGAACTCGCCCAATACCAAGATCAGTGATCATCATGAGCAATTGATTCTGGATCTGCGAAGTCAGCGCAACTTGGGCGCAAGAAGAATTCAAAGCGAATTATTGCGTCAACATGACCTGCCTTTGGGATTGGCAACTATTCATAAGGTCTTGCAGAAACATCAGGTCCGGCCGATTAGAAAGCTGCGCAAAAAGAGTGACTACATCCGATATGCCAGACCTTTACCTGGTGATCGAGTACAGATGGATACCTGCAAAATTGCCCCAGGGCTGTATCAATACACCTCTGTCGATGATTGCACACGGTACAGGGTGTTAAGGCTGTATTCACGCCGTACCGCCGACAATACTCTCGACTTTATCGACTGTGTCATTGATGAAATGCCGTTCCCGATACAGCGAATTCAAACGGATCGTGGTAGAGAGTTTTTCGCGATCAAAGTCCAAGAAAAATTAATGGGGAAAGGGATCAAGTTCCGACCTAACAGGCCGGGATCCTTCGCCTAGCGCGGCCTTTAACTTAGTCATCCCTTTGCATAGGGTCGGCTGGTCACTTTCCTAGGGCTACCAGCCTTCCCGCTTTGCCTGATTCCGTCAGGCGGCGTTTTACTCATTTCACTGCAAGCGCACGGACAATCATCTGCTGCACTTCAGTAGTTACATGCACTGGGATGAGCGATACACCTGGATGTGATGTTGCAAACACCCTGAAAATCTCGTCGGCAAACGCCTGCCCAATTTCCTCGACACCAGTGAAATCCAATACTACCGTTTTGAATCTCTCGACTCTCGCCATAACACGCTTAGCCTGAGAGCGAGACACGAGCTTTTCCCCCTCATGCCGAGCCAGCCTGACAGGAACTATTGTCTTGTTGAACGAATGCTCGTCAGGCTCGGCAAATTCATCATAGACAGCGGTGAGTGTGCGTTGGCAATCGTTGGCTAACCTTAAGAACACCTTGGTGCCTGGCACATCCGACTCGTAATCGATCAGCCAATCATCGTGCTCCGCTTGATGCGAAAAATAAAGCGTTCTAGACATGATGGTGAATAGATCGAATGTCCTCGATGTGAAGAAAATCCCCTCCCCCGTATGATTTGCCGGGTCAGTAGTTAGCTTTCCTTTCGCCAGTTCGAGGATGGACTCCCTTGCGTCATACAGCCCTAACATGCGCTGTATGCGGTGGAATATGCCCTCGCCGTCATCAATAATCCATACCTCGGTATCAAGTCCGGTGCGAGAAAAATGGATGGTCAGAGTAGTGCCTTCGGAGTGATCAATAGCATTGTTTACCATCTCAGTAACACCGTAATGCCACATATCACGGACATTCACTGGGAGATCCGCGATGAGTTGAGACAAGTTCTCGCGCCAAACAACGTCCTCCCTGAGACCAGCAAGAGGAAACGTCCAGGAATGCACCGTTAAGGGAATGTTCCATGAATATTTGGCATTCCCCTTGCCCTCAGAGGCAACCAGATTGTTTTCCTCCAGCGCGTTAAGATGGCGACTGGCCGCCTGCTTGGAGATGCCAAAGTGTCTGGCCGTCTCGGCAGCCACATTCCGGTATTTGCTACGGCACAACTGCAGCATAAAGTGCCTGATCTCTGCGGTCTTTTGTCTCATGTCGTCAACATACTCACAATCTATCGACAACAATTATACAAAATATCGACAACATTACAAGAGCTTTCGACAACATTAGCCGTTCTTCCTTTTAATCGGAATAACCTCTGCGGTAGGCAGCAGACCGCCAGCCGCCAGCATGGCTCGCGTCGCGGTTTGCATGGAATCCCGTACCGGATCAAGATTGAGCCGCGAATAAATCATTGTCGAAGCCGTGTCCTTGTGTCCAAGAGACTTGCCAATAACCACTAGGCTGGCACCAGTTGCAGCCTGCCAGCTTCCCAGTGTGCGTCGCATGTCATGGATGCGCAGATCATTCAGTCGTGATCCGGTGGTATCAAGTTCCATTTGGGTAGCCATCCCGCGAGCCCGTTCTAGCGATGCTTCCAGTGATTCATATTTCCTGCTTCTATCCAGAGGCCCCTTTTCTTTGAGCAGGGGCCACTCGAATTCGCCATCCGCTTGGCCTTGATCCTGTCCAGCAAATCACGGTTAATTTCATCCAGCGTCAATCCGTTCAGATAAGGATCGAGCCACCGCAGATGCATTTTATCGGTGACTTGAGTGGTCTTATCTGCAGTTTCCGCCAAATAACGTACAACCGCTTCTTTCCAGGTGCGGCGAGGTTTGACGCCTATCAACGTGCTAGGTTATCGGTGGACAGAACTGTTGCCGCCTGTCCCGGATTACAGACTTCAAAAACCTTGCATTCCTCATCAAATGCAATGCCTTTACTGCGAAGCGTGGCCCCCAAATCATGGACATGTAGCACCCCGAAGCCGTGATGCATAACCGCTGATGCAAGGTCTGTCGATGCTTGGCTGAATGGTTTGTTGGTTTCAACTATGTAATACATTGCAATCACCTCGATCTTTGTGGTTGGCACTTTATGTTATGGTTTGGGCGTAAATTTGAACCGACAAACGTTGCCGCCGCTCGCCATGCACTCCTGATGATCGATCTTGCTGTCGGCGAACGCGGACATCATTGCCAGGTCGAATTGGCATATCTCCGGGTTCTTGATGGCGAGATTATGGAAAATGCAGTTATCCGCTTCGATCGTGGGCACGCCGTCAACGACCGTGGCGCTCCGCGTGTTATATCCGAGCTGTTCCATGATCTCGGAAAGCTTCTCGACCTTTTGCTGCTGGTTTTCCAGCCCGGAATACTGGCGGCGCAACTGTTGAGCGACTTCCGACCCCATGGCATCCATGCGGTCCCGCAGCCCTTCCGTCCCGGACTCCTGCTTGATTGATTCGACAATCAACTGGGCGAACCAGGAGTAATGGCGCGGGAAAAATTCCTTGCCCGCGTCAGTCAGCACGTAAAGTTGCTCCGGCCGTCCTCCCGACGGGCGGGTCGCGCCCTGAGTAACCAGGCCGTCGTTTTCCAGCGCGGCCAGATGCTGCCGGACGGCGTTGCGAGTGATCTCAAGCCGCTTGGAGAGTTCGTCCACCGTCAAGCCGCCCTTGTTCTTGAGCAGCAGATTCAACAGCTCCTGCTGACGAGTTCCCAATATTGCAAGCATTTCATCCTCCTTCGGGACACCGGACTCTTTCTGCCGGCACCCTTCGCTTTAACCCAGCTTAATATAACATAAATAACTGCCATAAACATTTTAACATAAATTACTTGACAAAGTGTTTTATATGACTCAATCTGCAGTTTCTTCAACCGTTTTTCTAAGGAGATCACCATGAGACTGACTAAACGAACCACCCTGACTACTTCGATTCTTGCCGTTCTTTTGAGCGCCGCCATCCCCGTGTATGCCGAGCACGCCAACCACGAGGCCGGGACGGTGGATGCCTCCCCCAGGATAGCCCAGACCGATGCTGCTCTGCGGGATTTGTGGGTAGGCCACGTCTTCTGGGTTCGCAACGTGGTCGTAGAAACGCTCGCCGGGAACAAGGAGGCGGCCACGGCCGCAGAGAACGAAGTCGTTGCCAACGCCAAGCAGATCGCTGCATCAATCGAACCGTTTTATGGCAAGGCAGCCTCGGACAAATTGTTTGGCCTGTTGGCCGGACATTACGGCGCAACCAAGCAGTACCTCGAAGCGACCGCAGCGGGTAGCCAGGAAAAACAGGCTGCCGCAATGAAGAGTCTGACGGGCAACGTAGAGGAAATTGCCGTTTTCCTGAGTGGAGCGAACCCCAATCTGCCTCACGATGCCGTGAAAGGATTGTTCCTGGCGCATATCGCCCACCACCAGCAGCAGATCCAGCAATTGCACGACAAGCAATACCCGCAGGAAGCCCAGACCTGGGAAGCGATGAAGGAACATATGTATGGCATCGCCGATGCGCTGACCGGAGCACTGGCCAAGCAATTCCCGGCCAAGTTCAGTTAACCCTGAAAACAGGAATTGACCGCAGTTAAACGCCGATAAATCAAATTGTTGCTGCCTTTCCCGGGAACACCATTTTGGTGATCGGCGGAAGGTCAGTAACACAATGATCAATCGGCGTTTAATTGCTTTTTTCAGGTTAGAGTGTGTTCACACCAAATACTCCGAGGATACGCAGTGAGCCGAGGGTTCGCTACCCAGGAAGGACAAACGCGAAGAGGTAGGAAGAAGGCGCAAGAAGTTTTGTGTAAACGGTCATTTGACGGTCTCACTTCCATAAGGAGCGAGGATGACCGTATGATTCAGCAAAACCTGTCCAAACAAACGGGGCCACTTTTATGCCTTCCATCACTTACCTGCCGGACAACAAGCGCGTCGAATCGGAAGGAGGTGAAAGCCTCCTCCAAACCTCCTTGCGACTCGGGATTCCCCATGCGCACGCCTGCGGCGGAAATGCCCGCTGCTCCACCTGCCGCGTCATGATTCTGGATGGGCTGGAAAACTGCTCCCAGCGCAACAGCCGCGAGCAGGAACTCGCCCGTCGCCTGCATTTCAGCCAGCAGATCCGTCTTGCTTGTCAGACTTCCGCTACTGGTCCCGTGACTCTACGCCGCCTGGTGCTGGATGTCGAAGATATAGAGCTCACCAGCCAGTTGACCCCGGACAAGACCCCCATCTCGGCCGGAGAAGAGAAAAAAATTGCCATTCTGTTTGCCGATATCCGTAAATTCACTACTTTTTCCGAGTCCCTTCCTCCTTACGATGTCATCCATGTGCTGAACCGCTATTTCTATCAAATGGGCAAGGTGATTAATCAACACGGGGGTTATATCGATAATTACATGGGCGATGGCCTCATGGCGTTATTTGGGGTAGAGCACCCGCAGGATGCCACGCTCATGGCTGTAAGGGCCGGACTGGGCATGCTCAAAGCCGTCGAGCAACTCAAGTCATATTTGGAGAACATTTACGCTATGAGCTTCCGAATCGGCGTCGGGGTGCATTATGGAGAGGTCGTCCTTGGAAGCATTGGCGCCAAGGATGAGCGGAGGATGACAGCGATAGGGGATGCGGTCAATTTCGCCAGTCGCGTTGAGGATGCCAATAAGGAATATGGGACACAATTGCTCATTACCGAGAATGCTTATGATGAAGTGCGGCAACACGCCTGTGTGGGCAGAAAGTTCGTCGATGCTGCCATGAGGGGAAAGAGCGGCAGATACACGCTGTACGAGATCGTCGGGATAAGAAAGCCATACCGATAAACTGCCCGGCAAGACAATAGAGTTTTTGCTTGCCAGTAACCAGGCTCATCGTTTGGGCCGCGCCAAAATTAAAAAGAGGTTGGCTTTCGCCAACATCTTTTTAATTTACCTTTTCTCTCAAGCATGATTATTTGGTGCCATAGGTATCATCCTGAGCCTTGCGCTGCCGCTTCAGCCGGCCCTGGTTGCATCATTAAGCAGAGCCGATCACCTTATAGAAAAATCAACGCACAACAGAATCCGCACCGATGTGAGCGTTTTACCTGGCGGAATGAATCATGCAACCGCCGCGAGCACCAAGGCGCATTTGGATCATCTTGATAAAATCAAGACATGCCGGTAGGCTTTGCACTCTTGAATGGCGTTTACAGATTGCTTTTGAGCGATGGAAGAATAACCATGAATAAAGCCATCATTCTCGCGGCCAACGAGTCACCATGACTACGCCCAATAGCCCGTATTTGCGGCGCATCAATTGGCTGCTGCTATGCATGACTCTGATATTTCTCGCGGCATGGCTGGCGCCGCAGCCAGCCGTATTGCAAGGCACCGGCATCATGCCGCTGTGGCTGCACCTCGCAGCGGAACTGTTTTCCATCATCGTCTCGATCCAGACTTTCGGCATCGTTTGGAACTCATATGGCGCGGAGCGCCCCGGCAACATCCTGATTCTGGCCTACGCCTTGCTGGCAGTGGGCCTGATCGACTTTGCCCATGCCTTGTCATTTACCGGCATGCCCGATCTCGTCACCCCCGCCGGGCCGGAAAAGGCGATCAATTTCTGGCTGGCAGCGCGACTGATCGCCGCCCTTACCCTGTTTGCGGTAGCGATACGGCCGTGGGAGCCGCTAACTCGCGCGCATTCGCGCTATTGGCTGCTGGCAGGCTTTGTCGCGATCACCGCGCTCACTTATTGGCTGGGATTGTTTCATGCAGAGGCGTGGCCGCGAACTTTCGTTCAAGGCCTGGGGCTGACGCCATTCAAGATCAGCGCGGAGTATTCGATCTCGTTATTGCTGCTTATTGCGACCACAATGTTCTACCGCGAAGCGAAACGGGCACCGCACAGCGGTTACGTAACCGATCTGTATGCTTCCGCAGCGATTACGATTCTGAGCGAACTGTGTTTTGTCTTGTTCAGCCAGGTGACGGATGTCTTCAACCTGCTCGGGCATTTATACAAAATCGCGGCCTATTTGTTCATCTACAAAGCCGTGTTCGTCAGCAGCGTGCACGAGCCGTTCCAGAAATTGCTGGTGGCGGAGAACAAAATCAAGACTTCGCAGCAGATGCTGCAATCCATACTCGATGCGGTACCCGTCCGCATTTTCTGGAAAGACCGCGAATCGCGTTACCTTGGCGCCAACAGCCTGTTTCTGCAGGATGTCGGTGTGGGCAATATTCGGCAGTTGATCGGGATGGACGATTTTCATCTATTCCCAACACCGCATGCCGAGCTTTACCGCAAGGACGATCAACAGGTCATGGCATCGGCCGCTCCCAAGCTAAATTTCGAAGAGTCGATATCGACCGCTGCCGGGCAAAAGAAATTCCATTTAACCAGCAAGGTGCCATTGCAGAGACCGAATGACGGCGAAGTGATAGGCGTATTGGGCTCCTACACCGACATTACCGCCCTCAAACACGCGGAAGAAACGATCCGGCATCAGGCCAATTTCGATCCATTGACCAATCTGCCCAACCGCCGCCTGTTCAACGACCGCCTGGATCAGGAAATCAAGAAATCGAACCGTGCCGGCCAGCCCTTGGCATTGTTGCTGATCGACCTCGACCGTTTCAAGGAAATCAACGACACCCTCGGCCACGGCATGGGCGACATGCTGCTGATGCAGGCAGCGCAGCGCCTGCGTGGTTGCGTGCGTGAAACCGACACCATCGCCCGCCTAGGCGGAGACGAGTTCGCGGTCATCCTCGGCGAGCTGAATGACCTCGGCAGCGTCGAACGCGTCGCCCAATGCATCCTGCTGCAGCTGGCCGAGCCGTTCCACCTGATTAATGAAACCGTTTACATCTCCGCGAGCATAGGCATCACGCTATATCCGGAAGACGCCAAAGACCTGGAAGCCCTGCTACAGAACGCTGACCAGGCCATGTATGCGGCCAAGGAGCAGGGCCATAACCGTTTTCATTATTTCACGTCGGCGATGCAGGACGTCGCGCAAACCCGCATGCGCCTGACTAGGGATATGCGCGGCGCCTTGGCCGATTGCCAATTCCTGGTGTATTACCAGCCTATCGTGGAGCTGGCTACCGACACCATTCATAAAGCCGAAGCGCTGATCCGCTGGCAGCACCCCACTCGCGGCCTGATCAGCCCCGCGGAATTTATTCCGATTGCCGAGGATACCGGCATGATCATGGAGATCGGCGATTGGGTGTTTCGCGAAGCGGCCAACCAGGCAAAAGTCTGGCGAACATCGCATCATGCGGAATTCCAGATCAGCATCAACAAATCGCCGATCCAGTTCCAGAGCGCGGATCATATCCAGGCCGCATGGCTGAATTATCTGCATGAACTCGGCATTCCCGGCTCGGGCATCGTCGTCGAAATCACCGAGGGCATATTGATGGACTCCAGTTCCGCCATCACCGGCAAGCTGCTCGAATTCCGCGATGCGGGCGTACAGGTCGCGCTGGATGATTTCGGCACCGGCTACTCATCGCTGTCCTACCTCAAGAAATTCGACATCGACTTCCTCAAAATCGACCAGACATTCATCCGCAACCTGGCGGCAGGCTCTGACGACATGGCGTTGTGCGAAGCCATCATCGTCATGGCGCACAAGCTCGGCATCAAGGTGATTGCGGAAGGCATAGAAACGGCGGAGCAGTGCGCCCTGCTGGCCGCCGCAGGCTGCGATTACGGGCAGGGTTATCTGTTCTCCCGGCCAGTGCCGGCCGAGGAGTTCGAACGCCTGCTGATCACCGGCCCAACCCCCGTCTGAGCCGACGGCCCAGGAGCGGGAGCAGGAGCAGGCCAAAGGACCCCGGCCGCACCCGCGAGTCTTCGGGAAATTCTTTAATGACTGGTGCCGGACGAGCGGGTAATCTTGTTGTAAACGTTGTACTTGCCGGAAGGCTTGCTCATCGGCAGGCGTTTCACTTCATGCAGCGTCTGCGCATCGTACACCACCAGCGCGCCGTCGTTTTCCCATACGCTCACCAGCGCATATCTGCCGTCGCGGGTGAATTCGACGTGGGCGGCGGTCTTGCCGGGTGACGGGGTCACGCTCGCCGCGACTTCCAGCGTTTGCTTGTCGATCAACTGCAGCGTGTCCTTGGCTGCGCCATTGAACACGTCGGTCCAGGCATAGCGCGTGTTGTCGTGGCTGCGCATGAAAAAACCGGGGCCGGGCGTCTTGATCTGCTTCACCACCTGCCAGTTCTGCATGTCGATCACCGTGATGACGCCATCCTTGAGGTTGGGCGTGGCCAGCACCTCCCGCCCCTGCCATTGCCAGGTGATGCCGGAGCCCAGGTGCGGCATGCCGGACAGCGGCAGGTCGGCGATCTTGCGACCCATGTCCAGGTTCACCACCTGCCCCCGGCCCTCGCGCGCCGCGCCGATCAGATACGCATAGCTCCGGTCGAAAAAGAAATCGTCGAGCACGGTTTCGAGCCGGATGCGGCGCGGGTTGAATTTGCCGGGCAGCGGTAGCGCCTCCGCCGTTTGATAGTCGTGTACCAGCCCCGGATAAACCGGTAGCGCATGGTCGTCGTAGCTCACTTCCCACAGTTCCGGCACGTCTTTCAGCGCTACCACGAAACTCTTGCGCGGCGCTGCATCGTACACCGCCGACACGCGCGAACTATGGCCGTCCACGTCGGCTACGGCAATGGTCTTGAGCAGCGACAGGTCGGCGGCATCCAGCAGCACCAGGGTATGCGGCAGGTAATTGGCGGCCATTACGTAGCGCCCGTCGCCGGAGACGGCGATGTTGCGGGTATTGATGCCGGTACGGATTTCGGCGACGTATTGCAGGTTCCAGATGTCGAACTTGGACACCCAGCCGTCGCGCGAGGCGAAATAGACATAGCGCCCATCCGGCGAGAATTTCGGTCCGCCGTGCAACGCGAAGCGCGTGGGAAAGCGCTTGATCGGCTCGAAACTGTCGCCGTCCAGCAGGGTCGCATGGTGGTCGCCGCTTTCCACCACGATGAACAGGTTGAGCATGTCCGCCGCGAATGCCGGCTGGTCCGGCAGGCTACCGGGCGCGTGAAGCTCGATGCGCGAGGCGCGGATTTCCGCCTCGCCCCATGTCGGCGCCTGAGGTAGCGGGGTATAGAGGTAGTCCGCCAGCGCCTGTAGTTCATCGGCCGAGAGCTTGTCGACGAACCCCGGCATGCGCGTGGCAACGCGGCCCTGCGCCAGGGTCTTGAGCGCTTCCCCCGGTTTCAGCCGCTCCAGGCTTTCCGGCAGCAGCGCCGGGCCGCTGCCGCCGAGGCGGTCCGCACCGTGGCAGGCCGCGCAGTGCTGGCGGAACAGCTGCGGGGCGTCGGCGGCGCCGGCCGCGCCTGCCGACAAGATCAGCGCGGCGAGGAGGAGCAGACGCATGACTGGGAATGTTCGGGAGAAGACGATACGCCGATTTCCGCGTCGCTCAGGTAGCAGGCCGGGTCTTCCTGCCAAGGATCGCCGGTGAGCTGCTGCGCACGCACGCGCGTGTTGCCGCCGCAGATGTCGAAATAGCCGCACGCGCCGCAGCGCCCCTTGAGTTGGCGCGGCACCGCCTTGAGGCCGGCCATCAGCGGATCGGAAGTATCCTGCCAGATGGCCGAGAACGGCCGCTCGCGCACGTTGCCGAGGTTGTGATGCCACCACATGGTGTCCGGATGCACGTTGCCGAGATTGTCGATGTTGGCGACGTTGACGCCGCTGCTGTTGCCGCCCCATTGCGCGAGGCGGGCGCGGATGTGGCCTTCCAGCTGCGGAAAATGCCGCCGCACCCAGAACAGCAGGTAAACGCCGTCGGCGTCGTTGTTGCCGGTGACGAATTCCTTGTGCCGGCCTGCCTCGGCATACATCCAGGCGGTGTTGAACAACAGGTCCATGGCGCGGCGCGTAGTTTCCGTGACGGCATCGCTGCCGCGGTTCTTGTTGCCGCGTCCGGCGTAGTTGAGATGCGACAGGTAGAACTTGTCGATGCCTTCTTCCTCCACCAGCTGCAGCAATGCCGGCAGGTCGTGCGCGTTGTCCTGCGTCAGCGTGAAGCGCACGCCGACCTTGATGCCGGCGTCGCGGCATAGCCTAATCCCGTGCAAGGATTCCTCGAACGCCCCGTCCTTGCGGCGGAAGCGGTCATGCGTGTGCTCGATGCCGTCCAGGCTGACGCCGACATAGTCGAAGCCGGTATCGGCAATCGCCCGGATATTGGTGCGCGTAACCAGCGTGCCGTTGGAGGACAGGCCGACATAGAAGCCCATGCCCTTGGCGCGACGCGCGATGTCGAAAATATCCGGGCGCAGCAAGGGCTCGCCGCCGGACAAGATCAGCACCGGCACGCGAAACGCCGTGAGGTCGTCCATCACCGTATACACTTCCTGCGTATCCAGCTCGCCGGGAAAATCCTTGTCGGCGGAGATCGAATAGCAATGCCGGCAGGTCAGGTTGCAGCGGCGCACCAGGTTCCAGATCACCACCGGACCCGGGCGACCGCGTAGGGCGGAGCAGTGCCTGCCGGAGGCAGGTGCGAACCCGGAGCGGGATGCTGTCGCCCCATGTACAGCCGCTGATGTTCCCTCCGCCGGCTGATCAACCTCCGGGGATGCGGGCAATGCTTCGGGGCGACCGTTGCGCTTGGGGCCAAGCGGCGTCGGCTTGACGATTTCCTGCATGAATTGCGAGATGCGGAACATGCTAAATCCTCAACCCGGTTTTCTTCAGTATCTGCGAACTGTAAAGGATGGTGTGGGCGCGGCAATGCCCGCCAAGCAGCGCGGCGATCTGCGCGGCCTGCGCTTCCACTTCCGCGCGGTCATGGGCGTGCACCATCGCGAACAGGTTGTAGCGCCAGCCTGGCAGGCGGCGCGGGCGGCGATAGCAGTGGCTGACGAAGTCGAGCGCCCCCACCTTGGCGCCCAGTTCGTCGACATGGTCGTTCATCACGTCCCATACCGTCATGCCGTTGGCGCGGTAGCCCAGCGCATAATGATTTGGCACCGCGCCGATGCGACGGATGATGCCATGCTCCAGCATCGCCCGCAGCCGGCGGATGACTTCCTCGGGAGCGATGCCGAGCTGCTCGGCGATGGCGTTATAGGGCCGCGGCGACAGCGGCAGCCCGGCTTGCGTAGCCTGCACGATACGGCGACTGATGCTGTCGAGGGCAAGTTTCTGGCTCATGCCGCGAACCTCAGGCCAACGAAATATTCGCGCTCCTTGGGCATATTGCATACCGGGTAGCCGGTTTCCGCCTCAATGCTGGCGATGGTCTCATGGATGCCTTGCGGCGTTTCCGTCGCCAGCACAAACCACATATTGAATGCGTGTTCGCGCCGGTAATTGTGCGCCACCGCCGGCAGCGCATTGACGATGGCCGCGGCGCGCTCGAAATCCTCCTCCGGCACGCGCATCGCGGCCAGGCTGAAGGCACCACCCATGCGTTCGATCTGGTACATCGGGCCAAAACGGGTCAACACTTTTTCATCCAACAGCTTTCCGAGACGGACAATCAGCTCATCCTCGCCGATGCCGAGTTGCGCCGCAACCTCCTGGAATGGCCGTTCGCACAGCGGAAAACCACCCTGCAGATGATTGATCATAGCGCGGTCAAGCTCGTCCATCGGACACTCCTGCATAGCGTGCGCCGCATTGCTTGAAGCGGCGGCGACTGAACAGCGTTTGGGAGGGGAAAGCAGCCAGCCCGGCATTGCCCACCAGTTGGGCGATCTGCGCCTGAACCACGGTACGGTCGGTGCCGTGCACCATGCAGAACAGATTGTAGGGCCATTCCGGCAAGCAGCGCGAACGGCGGTAACACAAGGTCACGCCGTCCTGCTGCGAGACTATCCTGCCGATCTCGTCCACCAGTTCATCCGGCACGTCCCACACTGTCATGGCGTTCTCCCGGTAGCCCAGTTCGTGGTGCCGCACCACCACGCCGAAACGCTTGATCACGCCGCGCATGCGCCACAGCACGACCTGGTTGATGACGGCATCCTCATCCATGCGCACACATGAACCGATGGCGGAGAATGGCTCGCGCTCGAGCCGGATACCGGATTGCAGGGCGGCAACTATCGCCGTCTGCTCGTCGTTCAACTGCACGCGCGCACCCTGGCCGGCAGTGCATCGTGCATGGCGGCCCTTGCCGTTGAGGTCGAAGCCGAGATCGATGTGATAGCGTTCCACCATAGGTAACACCAGCATGGAAAAGCCGACATGGTTCGCGATCCTGTTCAGCACGGCATTGAGCCGGCCTTGATCGGGTGCTGCGACGACAAACCACAGGTTGTAGTCGTGCTCACGCTCATAGTTGTGATTGATTTCCGGGAAAGTATTGAGCCAGGCCGCGATTTCTTCCACGCACGCTGCCGGCACCGCCAGCGCCGCCAGCGTGCTGGCGCCGATACTGCCCGGGCTGAACACGGGGCCGATACGGCTGATAACGCCGTCTTCGGCCAATTGGCCGAAGCGGTCGATCACCTCGGTTTCGTCCAGACCGACTTGCGTGCCGATGTTGCGGAAAGGCCGGCATACCAGCGGAAAATAATGCTGGAAGTTGTTGAGCAATCGCGCTTCTATGTCGTTATAGCCGTTCATATAGGGCGTGTTCACACTAGAATCCTGTCTTTCCTGCCCGGTTAGTAAAGAAAATCCCACTGGGATTGGCCGCCGGCAGTTCCGCCAGCGGTGCGAAGCTATTGGTGTCGTACACCACCACCTTGTTGTCGTCGCGCGACGATATCCAAACCGCCTCGCCGCGCGGCGTGAATTCCAGGTGCAGCACCGCTCTTCCCGGCTGCAGCGTATGCACGACCTGCTGCGTTTCGCTATCGATCACCTCTACCTTCCCGTTGTCGGGGAACGCGAAATTGACCCACACCTGGCGCCCGTCCGGGCGGGCGATGGCGAACACCGGCTGTCCGGCCACGGAGATGCGCGCCACTTCGCGCCAGTGCTGCGTCTCCACCACCAGCACTTCGTGACGGCCGACTGCGGGCAGGTAAGCAAGGCCACCGGCGATGGCCCAGCCGCGCAGGTGCGGCATCTTGTACACGGGAAGTTTTTCCTCGCCGTGCCCGTAGCCGTCGAGAATGCGCGCGACGCCGCGCTCCGGGTGCCACAGATCGAGCAGCGCCAGCCCGTCCTCGCCGAACAGGCCGGCCAGGTAATAGCGGCCGTTGGGCGTCACCAGACCGTCGTAAGGCTGTTTGCCGATGTTTTTGAACTTGCTGAGCTGCGGCTTGGTCGGGTCGCTCAGGTCGGCCACCCAGATTTCACCGGCGTCGAACAGGCTGAACACGAAGCGGTTGCCGGGCGCATCCGCCAACCCGACGACCTTGGACAGCCGGCCGTCGCCGTAGGCGGTGGGAATATCCGCCACCGGTGCCAGCGTGGCGGCATCGAATACCTTGACGCCGCCCGGCGTATAGTTCTGCGCCGCGACGAAGCGGCCGTCCTGCGAGATCGCGCCGCCTATGCTGTTGCCGGCCTGCAGGATGCGCTTGTCGATGCGTTGGCGCAGCAGATCGACCTTGCTTAAGCCCCCGTCGCGGCCGAACACGTAGGCGTAGCGCCCGTCGCGCGCGTAGACCACGGAGGCGTGCGACAGGTCGCCTAGCCCCGCCACTTGGCCGAGCCGCCGGCGCTGGCTGGTGTCCACGATCTGCAGCCGACCGCTTTCGCGCTCGATGACAACACCGAGATCGCCGGTGCCGCGCAGCGGAGCCCCGGCACAGCCGGCAAGAATCACCAGCAAGACCGTCAACAATAGCCTAGCGCGCATCGGGCAGCCCCTTCATCAACTGTTGCACCATCCACTCTGCTTCCGCCTCGCTCACGAACCGGCCCCAGGACGGCATCGGTGTTCCGGCGCGGCCGTGCAATATGGTTTGCGCGAGGCTTTGCGCCGGCCTGCCGCGCAAAGTGTCCGGCAACAATGCCGGGCCCAGCCCGCCTGCGAGCGTGAGACCGTGGCAGGAGCCGCAATCGTGGCGTATCAGCCGAATCAGCTCGCCCTGCCGCTCGCGGTCGGGGTTGCCGTCTCCGGCACAGGCATGGCCGCTGGCCAGCGCCAACACCAGAACCCACCATTTAAAAAAAGCGGGGCTCACGCCCCGCATCGTCTTTATTGCCAGGGAGGAACAGCAAGACGATAAAACTATTGGGCAAGAACCCATTCGACCACGGCCTTGAACTCGTCGTCGGCCAGCTTGCCGGCGTTGGGCGGCATCGGCATCGGTCCCCAGACGCCGCTGCCGCCTTCCTTTACCTTCTTGATCAGCACGGCTTCGACATCCTGGCCCTTGTACTTGGCGGCGACATCCTTGAACGCCGGGCCCAGGATCTTCTTGTCCATGCTGTGGCAGGCTGCGCAACCGCCCTTTTGCAGCAGCGCTGCCGGGTCGGCTACAGCCACCGGGCCGGCCAGCAAGGCGCCGGCAGCGAAAACGACAGTCATTGCGGTCTTCATCTGTTGGCTCCTAATAAACATCGTGCTGCGTGTTGTAGACATTGAACTTGCCGGTCGGCGTGATCAGCTTGGAGTCCTTGATCACGGCCTTGAGCGTGCGGGTCTTGTCGTCCACCACCACGATCGCTGATTGCTTGTCCTTGGCGCTCCATACCGAGAACCAGACTTCGTCGCCGGCCTTGTTGTATTCCGGCTGCACGATACGCTTGGCACCCTCGCCCAGGCCCGACCACTCACCGATGGGCAGCATGGTGTAGCCCTTGTCGAGATGGCCGATGTCATACACCGCCACCGACTGGCTGACCTTGGCTTCCGGGTTGAGCGGCGTATCCACCCACAGGTTCTTCGACTTGGGATGGGTCTTGATGAACAGCGAGCCGCCGCCCTGCCCCTTCAGCGAGCGCACCACCTTCCACGCCTGGTCCTTGTGCTGCACCGGGTCGGTGCCGATCAGCGAGATGCTTTCATCTCCCAGATGCCCGGTGGCCCAGACCGGACCGAACTGAGGATCGACGAAGTTGGCGCCGCGGCCGGGGTGCGGGGTCTTGCCCACTTCCACCAGCGCGGCCAGCTTGTCGTCCTTGGTATCCACCACGGCCACCTTGTTGGAGGCGTTGGCCGCCACCAGGAAATAGCGCCCGGTGGAGTCGAAACCGCCGTCGTGCAGGAAGCGCGCGGCGTCGATGGTGGTGGTCTTGAGGTTGTTGAGGTCGCTGTAGTCCACCATGCTGATCTTGCCGGTTTCCTTGGCGTTGATCACGAACTCGGGGTGGTAGTGCGAAGCCACGATGGAGGCCACGCGCGGTTCCGGATGGTATTCCTGCGGGTCGACGGTCAAGCCGCGGGTGGAAACGATTTTCAGCGGCTTCATGGTGTCGCCTTCCATGATCACGTACTGCGGCGGCCAGTAGGTGCCGGCGACGGCGTACTTGTCCTCATAGCCCTTGTACTTGGAGGTCTCCACCGAGCGCGCCTCCAGGCCGACCTTGATCTCGGCCACGGTATCCGGCTTGGCCATCCACAGGTCGATCAGGTTGATCCTGGCGTCGCGACCGATCACGTACAAGTAGCGCCCGGAAGCCGACATGCGCGAGATGTGCACCGCGTAGCCGGTCTTGATGACATTGACGATCTGCTTGCTGTCGCCGTCGATCAGCGCGATCTGGCCGGCGTCACGCAAGGTCACCGAAAATAGATTCTCCAGGTTGAGGTTGTTTTCCTTCTTCTTGGGGCGCTGCGCTGGCGGCACGATCACCTTCCAGTTCGCCTCCATCTCCTTCATGCCATATTCCGGCGGGGTGGGTGGTTCCTGCTGCACGTAGCGCGCCATCAGGTCGACCTGGGCATCGGTGAGTTCGCCGGAAGTGCCCCAGTTCGGCATGCCGGCGGGGGAGCCGTACTTGATGAATACTTTGAGATAATCGGTGCCGTTGGCCAGCGTCTTGTCCGGGGTCAGCGGCTTGCCGGTGGCGCCCTTGCGCAGCACGCCGTGGCAGCCGGCGCAGCGCTGGAAGTAGATTTCCTTGGCCGCGACGAACTCCTTCTCCGTCATCGGCGGCGCCTTGGGGTTGATGTTCTGGTGCATCTCCTCACCGGCCAGCGGCGAAGCGGCCGACTGGTACTGGCTTTCGGCATTCTTGCTGCCGTCGGCGTAGACTGCATTCACCGCGAGCACCAGCGCCGACAGCGCCAGCGTGCCCATCCAATGTGCTTTATGCAACTCCATATCCCGTCCTCCAAAGATGTGATTGATATAATTAGCTACTTTGCGAGCAGAATGTCCTAATTAATGACCACATTCCTTGATATACATCAAGATTCTTGAGTGCCGCATAGGGTAGATTTCCCGCATGGATCAACTACCCATTTTTAGCGCCGGGTCAGCGGACAGCTCCGCGCAGGCGGCGGCTGGCGAGGTCTATCTGGTCGGCGCCGGGCCGGGAGACCCGGATCTGCTGACCCTCCGCGCACTGCGGCTGATGCAACAGGCCGACGTGGTGGTGCATGACAACCTGGTCAGCGACGAAGTCATGGATCTGGTGCGATGCGATGCCGAGCGCATCCACGTCGGCAAGGCGTGCGGCAACCACACCCTGCCGCAGGAGGAAATCAACGCGCTGCTGGTGCGCCTGGCACTGGACGGCCGGCGCGTGCTGCGCCTGAAAGGCGGCGACCCGTTCATTTTCGGGCGCGGCGGCGAGGAAATCGACATGCTGGCCGCGCACGGCATTCCCTTCCAGGTGGTGCCGGGCATTTCGGCCGCCAACGGTGTTTCCAGCTATACCGGCATTCCGCTCACGCACCGCGACCATGCCCAGTCGGTGCTGTTTGCGACCGGGCATCTGCGCGACGGCACGGTCAACCTGGACTGGACCGCGTTGACGCGCCCGCACCAGACAGTGGTGATCTATATGGGGTTAGGGGGCCTGGCGGAAATCTGCCGCCAGCTGATCGCGCACGGCTTGCCGCCGGCGATGCCCGCCGCCGTGGTGCAGCAGGGCACCACCCGACATCAGCGCGTGGTCGCCGGCACGCTGGCGACGCTGCCGGCGCTGGTCGCGGCTGCCAGGCTCAAATCGCCCAGCCTCACCATCGTCGGCGAAGTCGTCGGACTGCGCGCGAAGCTGGCCTGGTTTGTTCCCGCAAGAGACGCGGAACCGCAGCTAAATGTGCAGCAGCCGAGCGACTGAAAGTACGGTTACGCCGCCGCAACCGCAAACACCTGCGGGTCGGCAGCATGATTCAGCAAAATAGCCTTGACCCGGCCCTGCCACAACTCCCGGAACTCCGTGCGTTCATCAACGCCGGCGCGGCCGTCCAGGCATCTCGGCAACAGCTCCCGCACGCGCGGCAACAACGGAACGGATTGCAGGTCCACTGCTACGCGCACCGCCTGGCCGCTATCGATGCGCGTGAAACGTAGCTCGGCCGGCATATCGACCGCAAACAGCAGCTTGTCCCTGCGATCGAAATACCCGCCGATGCCCTTGAATCCGGCATCGGCGGCGGCGCCTGTCAGCAGGCTGACGACATTGGCGATGACGCCGGTGACGCCATCAGTATGTGCCTTGCCGAACTCCACCCGGATATTACCGCGCTGCGGCAGTTCTTCCCGATACAGCGCTGCCAGCGCCTTGTAGGTCATCCAGTAGGCCGAGGCCACCGTCGGACAGGAATGTCCAGCCAGCTTGACCGCGTCGAGGTAAGCGTATTCCACGATGCCCTCGTCTGCCGCCCCCAGGAATTCGGCCAGCGGATCGTACAGCGCTATTTTGGGCACAGCGTCGAAAAATGCCGGGTAGCGCATCATTGCTCTCCTGCCTGCAACTTCGGAACCATCAGAATCCTGGTCAGCGGCATCTCTTTTTTATGCAGCAGATCGGCCAGGGTGTATTTGTCCAGTACCGCAAACAGTGCGGCCTGCGCTTCGCGCAATATGCCGACCAATCTGCAGGCGGGCTGGATACAGCAGGAGCTTTCGGCATCCAGGCATTCCAGCAGGCTGGCATTGCCTTCCGTATCGCGTACCAGTACCCCGATATTGACGCTGTCCGGATCGCGCACCAGCCGCAAGCCGCCCCCCTTGCCGCGCACCGTCTCCACGTAGCCGCGCTGCGCCAGGTGGTGCACCACCTTCATCAGATGGTTCTCGGAAATCCCGTAAGCCCGGGCAATCTCCGCAATGGTCGCCAGCTGGCCGCGCTGGAGCGCGAGATAAATCAGCACGCGCATGCTGTAGTCGGAAAAGGCAGTGAGATGCATAACATTCCATAAGATACATTTTAGATATTGCTTATCAAAAACCGCTGTGCTACATTAAAGACGTATTTTACATACATCTTTAAGAATGTCCATGACATGAAAACCTGCAACGAAACCCTCTCCCCGCTGGAGATGACGGTCCGCGACGCCTTGCTGCGGGTCGTCGACCCGGAGATCGGCGAAAACATCGTGGATCTCGGGCTGGTGTACGGCCTGGAGGTCGAGGGAGAGACCGCCAGGGTGAATCTCACCATGACCACGCCGGCATGCCCGATGGGTTCGATGGTGATGGACGAGGCCCGTACGGAACTGATCCGCGCGCTGCCCGGCAATATGCAAGTCGATGTCCAGTTGGTGTGGGAGCCGCCCTGGGAACCCAGCATGATATCGGCCGCAGCCAAGCATCGGCTGGGCTGGGATTACCCTTTTTAAATCACACCGGAGAAAACACCATGAGCAATCCAGCCGTCAAGACCACCGTCGATGTGCGCGACATCGCACCGCGACTGCGGCATCCGTTGATATTCGACACCTTCAACCAGCTGCTGCCGGGCGAAGCCATGCTATTGATCAACGATCACGACCCCAAGCCGCTGTACTACCAATTTCAGGCGGAGCTGGGCGAGCTTTTCACCTGGGCCTATGTGGAACAGGGGCCGGAGGTATGGCAGGCGCGCATCGGCCGAACCACCGCCTGCTGCGCCTGACCAGGCAAGCTCCATGAAGCGCGACCTGCCGGTGTCTTATCGCATGCCGCTGCTGATGGCGGGATTTATCTGCTTGGCCTTGGGCATAGGCAGCGGTCTGTGGCGTCTGGGCTGGCAGTTTCCGTTGCCATCCACCGATCTGTCGGCGTTGCACGGCTCGCTGATGGCAGGCGGCTTTCTCGGCACCGTCATCGCGCTGGAGCGCAGCGTCGCCATCGGCCAGCGCTGGGCCTACCTGGCCCCCTTCTCCACCGCCCTGGGCGGATTGGCGCTCGTTGCCGGGTTTCCCTGGCAGATAGGGGCCGGGCTGCTGGCTGCGGGGGGCGTCGTTTTCGCTGCCGCCTCGGTGCAGGTGTTCCTGCGCCAGCGCGCCCTGTTCACCTTGACCCTGCTGCTGGGCGCCCTGTGCTGGCTGCTCGGTAGTCTATTGTGGCTGGGCGGACTGGGCATCGCCCAGGTGGTCCCGTGGTGGATAGGCTTTCTGGTGCTGACCATCGCCGGCGAACGGCTTGAACTGTCGCGATTCCTGCCGCCCTCGCCGAACAGCAAAATGGCCTTCTTCGTCATCATCGCCGTATTCCTGGCGGGTACCCTGCTGGCCTCGCTATCGAGCACGGGCAACCCGCGATTGTTGGCGACAGCCCTGTTCGCGCTCGCGCTGTGGTTCCTGCGCCAGGATGTGGCGCGTCGCACCATCCGGCAGCAGGGGCTGACCCGCTTCATTGCGGCCTGCCTACTCTCCGGCTATGCCTGGCTGCTGGTCGGGGCGGTGATCGGCCTATTTACGCCGCAACTGATGCCGGGATCCAGCTATGACGCCTTCCTGCACGCCGTGCTGTTGGGCTTCGTGTTCTCCATGATCTTCGGCCATGCCCCCATCATCTTGCCGGCCGTGGCCAGAATAAAAATGGCTTACCACCCGACCTTCTATGTGCCGCTGCTCGTCCTGCATGTCTCGCTTGCCGCCCGCATTGCCGGCGACCTGCTGCAGATACCGCACTGCCGCAGCGCCGGCGGAGCGCTCAATGCGTTGGCACTGCTGCTGTTCGTGCTGAGCACGGTGGGCGCCGTGATCCGCGGTAACCGGCAAATTGCTCGAGCGGAACGCTAAGTTTTTATCACCCCACGCGGACATCCGCATCATTCATGAAAGGAAACTCCATGTCACAAGCCCATCTCCATCTTCTGCCGGAGCAAATCTACCCGTTCGACGCGCGCGGCATTGCCAAGCGCTTCCGCCATGCGGCGATCTTCGGCGCGCTCGACGCGCTGAACAGCGGCGAAACCATGCGCTTCGTCAACGACCACGACCCCTTACCGCTGCTGGACCAGCTCACGCAGCGCTACGGCGACGACGTGTCCATCCAGTATCTGGAGCGCGGCCCCGCCGGGGTCGTGATCGACTTCGTGCGTACCTGACGCTCAACCGCACCGGTGTTGCCGTTCCAGGTTGCGTTCACGCTGCTGACGTTCGTCGCTGCCTCCAGCCTGTTTCCAGCGGGCAGGAGCGCAGCGATCGTCGGCTATCACATCGTGTTCGCCATCGGCATCCTGCCGCTGATCCTCGCCGCGATGGCGCATTTCGTGCCGGTGCTGACGCGCAGCGGCCCGGCCGGCCCGTTGCTGCGTGCCGTGCCGCTGGCTGCGCTGCCCGGCGGTTTTCTGGTTGTGCTGTATTTTTCCTACCCGCAATTCACCCCCACCGCGCATTACCTCGGCGCGATTTTTTCCGGCAGCGCCGTTATCGCGCTGGCCCTCTGGGTCTGGCGCCTGCGCCGCAAAACCATAGGTGCGCCGCATCCCTGCCTCGACTGGTACCTGGCCGCGCTCGCCTGCCTGTTCGCCGGGTTGTGCGCGATCATCATTGGCCGCTGGCTGCCCGGTCAGCGCGCCGCGCTGCGCCTGCTGCATCTGCACTTGAACACGCTGGGATTCGTCGGCATCACCGCGTTGGGCACGCTGCAAGTGCTGCTGCCCACCGCCGCGCAGAAGCCGGACCCAGGCGTCGCCGCCCGCATGCGCCGCCATCTGAAATGGATAGGCGCCGGAACGCTGGCAACGGCCTGCGCCGCCGCCTGGCATCCCGCCCTCGCCTGGATCGGCCTAGTACTGCTCGCGGTTCCGCTGGCCGGCATCTTCAACGCCTGGCGCAAGTTGTATGCGCCACAAATTTTCACGCCGCACGGCGCAATGCCGTCGCTCGCGGCCGCGCTGACGGGCTTTATGGCCGTGCTGGCGCTGGGCACCGCGCACGGCACTTTCCGCATCGGCTTCAACCCGGTCGCCGCCTTCATCGTCGCCTTCCTGATGCCGCTGGTGACCGGGGCGGTCAGCTATCTGCTGCCACTGTGGCTGCGGCCCGGCCGCCAGACCGCCTGGCACCAGGCAGTACGCAAGCATCTGGGGTTCGGCAGCGGCGCGCGTGCGTTGATCCTGCTCGCCGGGGGGCTGATGGCCGGCCTGGGCTCCGAGGCTGGCTGGACTCTGGCGCTATTCGCCGCGGGTGCATTCGTCGTCCAGATCATTCTCGCGCTGGCTTTGGCCGGCACGGCGGGGACGGAACGGCAGGGTCCTATTTGAAGTGCGGATTACGATCAAGTAACGATCGAAGCTCGCCCCCCCCATTGAGATGCATTCGTAGCAGATAATCCATGATGAATAATGCAAGACGTCATCCTGCACACGAATAGATATCCCATTCCATCCAATCTTGCGCCACCAGCCTATTCAACTACGAAATATCTGCAAGAAAAATACTTCTTAGGTACTACCTCTCCGGTACTACCCCTTCAAGATGATGTTCAATCTCCACGCACCCTTTAATATCATCGATAACTTCATTTCGGGCGCGGCGTAATGCATCAAAAGCAGTTGAGCTAGCATTGAAACCGCAAGGATCACCATCAATACTCAAAGCATACCCAAAAATTCCATGACCAATGATACAGCTATCGGCGCCCATCTGACGCAGGCATTGCATGCTCACTATGCACGCAACCAGCGCTGGGGCTTCATGTGGGCGTTGTGGACAGCCATCCTGTGGGGCGCGTGGTATGTGCCGGGCACCGCGCTCTGGTTTGAGCATCCCTATGTAGACATACCAGCTGACCAGCAGTCCCTGCGGCTCGCAGCGACTGCTGTCATGACTTGGGTACACGCCATCACCGTGTTCATCTTTCTCCTGCTTTGGAATGGCGTCCTCGGCAAGGTCAAGGATTATGGCCGCACCATGGTGCGTTTTCGTAAAATCTCCAAGTGGTATGCCCTCGCCTCGCTCTGCGGCGGACCCATGGCAATTTTTGGATCCTACATGGCGATGGGCTTCGTCGGGCCGGTATTTGCGGCCGTCACCTCGCTTTTCTATCCGGTAATAGGCGCCGTGATTGCACGGCTCTGGTACAAGGAAAAAATCTCGCAGCGCGCAGCCATCGGTATGGCCATCATCATATTTGGCGGCATGGTGATATACGGCCCGGGGCTGTTTGGCGAAATGAACATCTCGAATAACAACGCGTGGCTGGGCTATGTCGGCGGCATCATGTCCGCCATCGGCTGGGGCACCGAAGGGGCTGTGGCGGCGCGCGCTATGGACGTGTCGGACCCCGATGTCGGCATCCACTGCCGTTTTACCTTCGAGATCATGTTCTGGGGCTTGATCATCCTGCCCGCTCTGGGCTTATTCACCGCCCTGCCCATCCAGAGCCTGATTATCGACACAGTCACTCACGGCAAGGCGATGTTATGGATATTCCTCGCGGCGGCCTGCCACGCTTACTGCTATACCGCTTTCTACAAGAGCTTCAGCCTCATCGGTGTCGGCCGAGGCGAAGCTGTTGGCAATCTCTATGCGGTTTTTGCGCTCATCTTCATCGCGGCTTTCACGTTACAACTGCCTCAATGGTATTTCATCGTCGGACTGGTGCTGACCGTCCTTGGCAGTTTTGTCATGTTCAGTGAATCAGCCGAATCAGTCGCGCAACTCCGCGATACCGATACCGCCATGGAAGGCGTATGAAACTCCATCAAAAAGGATTTCTGCTGGTCGAATTAAGCATGGCCGCAAATCTATGGGATCATCATCTCATTGACAAGGCGCTGAAGGAATATGACCTGGTTGGCGACTACTGGGAAAAGAACTTGCGGGTGGCGCTCGATGAGCTGGCCGCCGCCGGGCTGATCACACGCATCGAAAAAAAACTGGAAACGATTAAGGGCAAACCCAGATTGCTGTTCCGCTACCAGTTATCCGATTTCGGCAGAACAAGAATGATTGATACCGGATTGCTGCCCTGAGGAGCAAGCTATGAGTGAATTCTGGGGTTACGCGGGGGCGGATGTTTTAGCGATTCTGGTCATTGGCGGCGCCAGCCTGATCTGCCTGATCTGCGCACGGTTGTTCGTCAAAAATTATGGTGACTGATGTGCATTGATGGGCACCAATCTCAACAGGCCCTGGAGTGATGCTGTCAGGTTCTTTGCTTGGCGTCCGGAATAAAAAAGTTTTGGAAGAATCTCCGGTAGTCATCGCTGCCTGTTCCGCGAATTATGGATGCTGAAGTGCCAAACCAGAAGGGCAACGGTCAGATTGAGTCGAAACATCCATGATGAATTACAATCTGCCAAACTCTTCATCTGCTTAAATAAAGGTGTCATCCGTCATGCCCAAGCTTGGTATGAAGATTATTCGCAAGAAAGAATTGATGAATGCAACAATGTCGGTCATCCATGAAACCGGTTTGGCCGACCCCACCTTGGCCGCAATTTGCGAGCGCGCGGGATTGTCTTCAAGCAGCATAGTCAGCCACTATTTCAAGAACAAGCAGGAACTGTTGAAAGCGACCATGCTTGATCTGGTGGGTGGATTTCTCGGTGAAATGGCGTTGCGTGTAACGGCGGCCAAATCCCCTTTGGAAAAAATCTATGCTCTCATCGATGCGAACTTTGCCCCCTCGCAATGCACACCTGAAGCCATCTCGATATGGATGTTTTTTTGGGGGCGCGTGCCGGTCAATGAAGATTTTGCTGAAATTGAACGCACACTGGAAAAATATATTATCAATGAGCTGAAGCAGGCGCTCCTGGAGATCGTTCCTGAGGAACAGGTCGACGATTTCGCAGAAGGAATCATGGCCATCATGTATGGCTTATGGCTGCGTTTTGCCCTGGACCCGAAAAGAATTACTTTGGAGACTGCCCATAAAATCACCATAGATCTTGTACGTGCTCGCATAGGCGTTCCCGGGCCCAAACCTAACAATTAAATACTCTGCTCCAGCAGGCTTATCCGGCAGAGCTCTTCGCCTTCGGATAATGCCTTCTCATGACTCGCTTCGCTTCCGCGCTTCGAACTAAACATTCCAAACTCGCCCGAGTTTCAGGCTCGGAGCGATTTATTTGATTTTGGGCGATTCATGCCCGTTCCTTACCCGCATTCAACTTGACGCATTGCCCCGGCTCCACCCAAGTCTAGGGCGAGACAACACCACGCAGGGATGAAACATAGAATATTTATTCTATATAAAATTAATTGAACATGTATTCTATATAGATATTAAGTATAGCCATATGGCGCATGCTACCTTGTAAAAATTCCACATTTTTTCATTAACTTAATATATTTAATAGGTTTATGTTAATCCAACGATCATAATTAATAGGCTATTATATTAAACATTTAATCAATTTATGTATAAAACATAGAAAATACATGAGCAATTAATTGACATAATTAGAATAATTAATCAATATAATCGCGAGCATCAATCCTGTGGGGCCAGGGAGCTTCCCCTGGCCTCTACGGTGCATCCATCCATCACTTTTTGGCATCAGGAAACATCATGAACCCAGCCATCAAGGTATTAATAATTGATGATCACGCCCTTTTTCGCAGAGGAGTTAGCCAGATCATTTCGGCAACCCCGGATTTTGAAGTGGTCGGGGAAACAGCATCAGGCTGGGAGGGGCTGGAAAAACTAAAGGCGCTAAGGCCAGATCTGGTATTGCTCGACCTCGATATGAAAGACATGAATGGATGGACGACACTGGCACATATCAAGGAATACGAATCATCAACATGCTGCATCGTCCTGACGGCCTCCGACGCTGCGGATGATCTGCTAAAGGCGCTGCGTACCGGTGCTGACGGTTATCTGCTTAAAGGCGGGGTATCAGAGGATTTCTGTGCCAAATTAAAGAAGGCGATGTCCGGCGTTACCGTACTGCAAGAAAGCCTGATGGAAAAACTCGTAAGCGCAGCACTTCATCTGAAGCCCAGTAGAAACGAAAAAGAAGTTTCATTGACGGGGCGTGAAACGGAAATACTCAGGTGCCTGACTCTGGGATTTCACAATAAAACGATTGCCCATGCCTTGGGAATCAGCCTCTCCACGGTGAAAGTTCATACCAAGAACTTGCTTATTAAATTGAAATTAAGCAACCGGCTGGAAGCAGCAGCCTGGGCGTACAAAAAATAAGCAGACTGTATCGCTCCTGCCCTAATTGGTTTTTGCTTGATAGGGTTGCAGTCGATTTTAGTCGGATATTATTACCCCGCGGCTGCTGCTGCCCGATCCGCCAGACCGCCTGCCACAATTTCCGCACAGCGCCGCCCGAGAAAAGCGCTTGAACTTCCGCGCGATCTTCCTTCTCTCGATATGCAAGGTACTTGTTCACCGTCAAACTCATGCCCCCGATTCGCCCTCCTACCAAAGCCAGGCCATCGCGCCGAGCGCCGCCGCTGGCCAGGATTGCCAATAATCAGGCCTGATCCGGCATCAGTCCGCGATTGATCCGGCGCACCAGTAATGGCCCGGACTCCACCAGCCCCGAATACACCTGCAGCAACGCAGCCCCCGCGTTCAGCCTGTCCTGCACATGCTGCGGTGTGCGGATACCGCCCACCGAGATCACCGGCATCACGCCGTGCAAGGCTCCCGAAACCTGCTCCAGCGTCGCCAGCACCCGTCCCCCCCCGCCATCGAGGGCATCCCCGCTCAGAATGAGCCCGTCGAAGGCAAATGCGCGCACGCAACCGAGCAGCGCATCCGTGTTGCCACGCGTCTGATCCACCTTCACCGCGATCGGCAGCCGCCGGTCGCTGGCCGCCGTCAGCCGCGCCTGCTCTTCCTTGACCGCGGCCAGTACGCTGCGCAACACCGCCCGATGTTCCGGCTGATGCAGATCGGGGCCGGCGCGCACGCCCAGATTCAGCGCGATGTAATCGGCGTGGTTCCATACCTGCGCGAGGCAGGCGAGGTAATCGTCCGCCATCCGCTCGCGTTGCGTGGCGCGGTTCATACCGATGCTTACACCCAATGGAATCGACCGCGGCGCAGGATGGCGCGCCAGATTGGCAATTACCATGGCAAGACCGCGACTACGCCCGGTTTCAGGCAACGGCGTCACGGTGCCGATCTCGGCGAAGCCGAAACCCAGTCCGGGCAGCGCGGAATACAGTTCCCCATGTTTGTCGAAACCGGCGGCCAAGCCCAGCGGCGCTGGGAAGGACAAGCCCATGACGCTGCGCCGCAGTTGCGGCGGAGGCGGCAGGCGGTTGACCACGCCGGCCAGGCGGATGGAAGTGGCGGCCAACCGGCGCGTGTGCGGTGCGCCCAGCCGTGAAGTCAGCGCGGCAAGCGTCTTATACATGGTGGGCGTGTTCCTCGGCGAATTTGCGCATGAACGCCGTCAGCGCGCTAACGCCTTCATCCGGCATGGCGTTGTAGAGACTGGCACGGACGCCGCCCAACATGGAATGCCCTTTGAGGTTGACCAGGCCATGCCGGGCCGCCCCGGACAGAAACAGCGGCGTGAGCGCGCTGTCGGCCAACATGAAGCACACGTTCATGCGCGAGCGGTGGGCGGGCTGCACCGGGCAGCGGTAGAAGCCGACGCTGGCGTCGATGGCCCGGTACAGCTGCGCGCTGCGCGCCAGGCTGCGGCACTCCATCGCCGCCACGCCGCCCCTTTCCGCCAGCCACTGGAATACCAGCCCGGCGAGATAGATGGCGAAAGTGACGGGCGTGTTGAGCAGAGAGCCGGCCTCAGCCTGCATGCGGTAATCGAACAGCGTTGGCGTGGCGGGATGGGCGCGTCCGAGCAGGTCTTCGCGCACGATAACGACGGTGAAGCCGGCCGGGCCGATGTTTTTCTGCGAGCTGGCGTAGATCATGCCATAGCGCGCGATGTCGAGCGGCCGGCTGAGAAAGTCCGAGGTCATGTCCGCCACCAGCGGCACCGCACCGCTGTCGGGCACCCGATGGAACTGCACGCCATTGGCGGTTTCGTTGCTGGTGTAGTGGCAATAGGCGGCGCCAGGATCGAGGTGCAGCTCCTCCTGCACGGGCATGCGGTCGAAGTCCGTACCCCCGGTACTGGCCGCAATGTTGACCGCGCAATAGCGGCGCGCCTCGGTGACGGCCCGGCGCGACCAGTAGCCGGTTTCCAGATAGTCCGCGCGCTCGGCGCCACCCAGCAGGTTGAGCGGCAGCAGCGAGAACTGCGCTGAGGCGCCGCCGTGCATGAACAGGATACGGTAGTTGTCGGGGACCGCGAGCAGCGCCCGCAGGCTATCCTGGGCTCGCCACATGACGCTCTTGAAATCCTCGCCGGTGAACGGCAGTTCCAGCATGGATAGCCCGCTGCCATTCCAGTCGAACAGCTCGCGCTGCGCCTGCGCCAATACTGCCGCCGGCATCACACCGGGACCGGAGGCAAAGTTGAAGATGCGCGGCGTGCTACCCGCTTCAGCCAAAAATGGCAGCGCCATGGGAACTGGCCGCCATGAAGAACATCAGCGGGATCGACAGCATGGTATTGACGCGCGACGACAGCCAGGTGATGCGCGCGCAGCGGATGCGCTCGTCGACCGGGGCCGGCACGAAGCCCAGTACCTTTTTCTGGTGCGGCCACAGCACCAGCCACAGGTTGGCCAGCATCAGCGTGCCTATCCACATGCCGGTGCCGATCACCGCGAAATAGCCCTTGAGGGTGAGCGCGTCCATGAGCCAGCCGCGCTGCCACAGCATCAGCATGCCGGCGACCCAGGTCACTACCGAGGCATAGCGGAACGTGCCGTGCTCGCGGTTGAGCAGCGACATGAACGTCGCGCCCTCGCCCCCGGTGAGTTCCTCGCGCGCCAGCGGGCGGTAGCTGGGACGCTGCACCACGCTGGCGTAGTTGTGCCCCACCCAGATCAGGCCGCCGAAGAAGTGCGCCCAGCGCAGCAGCAGATCGAAAACATGCGCTTCCATGACGCTCACTTTC